>JAUVDU010000036.1 GCA_030595135.1 Deltaproteobacteria bacterium
ATTAAAGCAGGAAGTTGATCACTCATTAAATAATAATTTTATAAGTTGTAGGTTATAAGTTTTGGTCAGGTGCCTAACGTCTTATACGCAGCGGCCTCTTTCCTGATCGCCATGATCTCATCTTCTTCTAAAGTGTGATAACGTTTGTATATAAGGATAAGCGTTGCCAGAGCCACCCCGGTAGTTGCGATGGAGACCACAATTGCGGTCAGCATCAAGACATGGGGCAACGGATTTAGGTAGTCGGCTACCTGAATGAGCTGTTCGCCATGGCCGTGACCGTCTCCCATAAGAATGGGAACCGTGGCCCCGCCTTTCTTGACCCCGATGGAGACGAAAAGGAGGATAATTGAGGTTTGAAAAATGTTCATACCGATCAGTTTTTTGACCAGGTTGCGTTTACCCATCATGGCGTAAAGGCCGATCATCATGAGGACAACATAGATCCAGTAATTATATTTGGCTAAAATGTACTCAAGCATCTATTTGTCCTCGCTTGTTTTTTTCTTTTCGAATACGGCGCAAGAGAAAGAGGCAGGAGATTGAGGCCGTAAAAATGACGGCCGCTTCCCCTAACGTGTCGTAGCTCCGGTAGTCGCCCAGAACCGCCGAAACAATATTTGGGGTGGCGGTCAGCTTGGTTGCTTCGAGGATATAGTAGGGTGAAACATGAGAGTTAGCCGGTGAGTTGGGGTCGCCCCAGGCCGGCATATCATGGGTGCCGTAAATCAGCAGAGCCCCGGTCATGATGACCGCAATCAAGGAGATCCATTTGAACCAGTTCTTCATCAATCCTTAGACCTCCGGGAGGTTTTGTTGATAGCTGCAATAAAGAGTACCGTACCAATTCCGGCACCAACCGAAGCTTCGGTAAAGGCGACATCAACAGCTCCCATTTCAGTCCAGAGCAGACACATGAAAAAACTGTATGCTCCAAGAATAATGACGGCACTCATAAGATCTTTGATGTTGATGGCGGCAATCGCACAGATCACAATAAAGATGAGCAGGATAAGATCAAGTTGCCAGATCATGGAGTATTCTCCTTTTTCGTCCAGGGTTTGACGCCGCAGCGAAAAGCCGCCCGGCAGATCGAATGGGTGCCGGTCGGATTAGCAAAAAAGACGAAGACCGCGATCAAGAGAAGTTTAAAGCTGTCAAGACATAATCCATGATGAATAGCCAGGCCGCAGAGGCAGAGAAGGACGGCTAAGGTGTCACTTTTGCCGGTCGCATGCATGCGGGTGTAGAAATCGGGGAAACGTAAAATTCCGATGGCACCGGTCATAAAGAAGAAGCAACCCAGGCAGATAAAAAATACGGCTATGGCGTCGGCGATATTCAACTAGATCTCTCCTTCCATTTCAAAATAGCGAGCCGCGGCCAGAGTACCAAGGAAATTAAGAATGGCGTAGACCATGCTGATATCAATAAACATGGCGACTCGTTCGTAGAGAAAACCCATCAAGATGAGGATTACCAGGGTTTTGGTGCCGATGGCACCGACTGCAACCATGCGGTCAATAACCGTAGGGCCGACAATCGCCCGGTAGAGGCAGGGCAGAATCATGAGACAGAGGAAGAGGCAGATGCCGAGGAAGAAGCTATTCATCTTTTGTATCCTCAGGTATTGTATCTTCCACCAAAGCATCCCCAGATTTTATCACCATTTCAGAGGGCTCATCCGGGAGTTCGCCGGCCGTGGCAATATCGAAGAAGATGGAGGTCATGCAGGCCATGACCGCCATGCCGATACCGATTTCAATGCCTAAAATACCGAGTGAACGAGCTTGGGGGGGGCCGACTTTGAGGAAAATGTCGAGTTTTTCGTAGTCCAGAAAATTACCCCCCAGAAGCAGACATAAGAGACCTAAACCGCCATAGATAAAGACGCCGGAACTACAAAGCATGGTGGTCAGCTTTTCAGTAACCTTGGACATTGTTCTGCGCAAGCCGAAGGCCAGAGACAGCAAGACAATGCTGGCTGCCAGAATGACGCCGCCCTGAAAACCACCGCCCGGCGAATAGTGGCCGTGAGCAATGACGTAAAGGCCATAGATTTGAATGAATGGTGTAAAGATGCGGACAATGGTTTTGACGATCAGGTTGTTGGCTTCGGCGGCCAGCATGGTGCCGGCCCTCTCCCGGGCGTGGGCGACCGGTAGAAATACTTTTTCAATGCGGTTTTCCATGTCGCCGGTTAATAGATCATCGGCAACCTTGCTGTCGATGGCATGGACATAAAAGGTGTTATCATTTAGGTCAATGGTGATGGTTCCCGGCGTCAGGGTAATGGAGTTGGCGAAAGTAACCAGGGCAAGTCCGTTGGTTAATTTGGTTTTGTAGGGTACGAAGTGCGGGTTCAGTCGGCTGATTGGTGAAAAGACCAATTTTGCTAAATAGATATTGGAGACTATGATCTGATAAAGATGCCAGGGAATATAGGTTAGCAGGCGTGGAATTATCAGGTGAGAGTCACCCGCTCCGACGTGAACAAAAAGGAAATCACTTGAGGTGTAGGAGACCAGCAGGCAGCAAAAAACTCCGATCGAAATATGAAAGATGTCGTAATGGCCGGAGAGCAGGAGCCAAAAGAGAAAAAGCAAGATGAAAGAGAGTAAAAAATGTCTTACCTGCTCAAGCCGTTTTTGTGAAAAAACGGTTTGGTAGGAAGTTAGAGGCGTAAACGGTTTAGTTTGGGTTTTAGGACTTTCGTTGTTCATTGTTTGCCGAATTAAGTAATGAATTTGTAAAATGAACTTAACTGCAAACCTACAACTTTTAATGATTTTTTGTCAAGAAATTTTTTGCGTGAAATTTTTACTAAAATCATGTTTTATTAAGAGCTGAAATAGTCGTAAAAAAAACTTGACTTAGAAAGCTTCGATATGGTAACTAAGCGCCGCTTTTAGGCCGGTAATATCGGTTGGGGCTTTTACCTGATCACTGCTTCATTGACCCTTTCCCTATGGCCTTTAGTTATTGGTTGTGCAGACATTATAAATATGTTGTTGATTGAAATCATTTTAGGAGTAGAGCGCTGTGATAGATATTAATGCGACATTATTCATCCAGTGGGGCATATTTGTCGCCCTGATGGTTTTTCTCCATTTTTTCTTGTTCAAGCCCGTTTTACGGGTGGTCGATGCCCGCCAGGCCAAGGTTGAGGGAACCTTCGCTGGAGCGAAAGAACTTCAGTGTAAAGCTGACAGTGATCAGGTAGAGTATCAGGCCAAGCTCACCAATTCTAAAGAGAAAATGTTTGCTCGCACAGCGGCAATCCGCGAGAGTGCTGCGAAAGAGTCTAAAACGCTCATGGAAAAAGCTCGGGAAGAAGCTTTAGCTCAGGTTGAATCCACGAAAGAGCGGGTTCGCCACGATACTGAGGTTGTGCGTAAAGAGCTGGTTGCTAATGTCGATGGTCTGGCACGCGAAATTGCCGGTAAAATTCTTGAGAGACAAATTTAACCAGTACTTTAAGGATTTAAAGGGAAAAGACGGGATGAGTAGTCGAGGAATGAGAATTGCCGGGAAGGTTTTACTGGCGGCCCTGTTGGTTGGGGTGACGGTTGTCGCAGTTGGGGCTTCCGAGGCTGGCGCCGCTGAGCACAAGAGTCTGTATACACTATTGGTTGAGGATCCAATGCCTCTGCTTAAAGATTTTCTTTGGCGGGTTCTGAATCTTGCTGTTTTGCTCTGGGTTATCATTAAGTTTGCAGGCAAGCCGGTGCGCGAGTTTTTTGCCGGGCGTCGTGAAACCCTTTTAAAGGGAGTCCAGGAAGCTCAGGAAGCAAAAGCGGCCGCTGAAAAAATCTTCAGCGAATATCAGGCCAAACTTGCCGGCTTGGAAGATGAATTGTTGAAGATGGAAAAACGGTCTCAACTGGAAGCTGAGCGCGAAAAAGAGAGAATGCAGCAAGAGACTGAAACCTTGGTGGCAAAACTTCAGCAGCAGGCCCGGCAGATGGCCGATCAGGAAGTCGCTACCGCCCAGCGGACTTTACGTAATGATGCTGCCCGTTTGGCGGTTGAAGTAGCGGAACGTCTGGTGAAAGAGAATGTCAGTGACGCCGATCGTCAACTGATGGTCGAAAACTATCTCGAAAAAGTAGTGGGGGCGTAAAGTTGATTCGCGATATTATTGCCAAAAGATATGCTAAAGCTTATTTTGCTTTAGCCCAGGAGCAGGATCGTTTGCTTGAAGCACAGACTGAGTTAAATGAGTTTGTCGCTTTTCTTGATGGGCAGTCGGAGCTTAGTGAAGTCCTTTACAATCCGGTTTTTGAGATTGCGCAGCGTAAGGCGGTTTTAAATGCTCTGCTCGAAAAACTTGAAGTGTCGGGCACACTCCAGAGTCTTCTAGGTCTATTAGTCGATAAGAATAAAATTGCCTATGTTGATCTGGTAGCTGATAATTTCAGCCAGTTAGCCGATGAAGCTGAGGGTCGGATTAAGGTCGAAATCAGCAGTGCGACAAAATTGACTAAAAAAGCTTTAAAAGATCTCCAGAAAGAGTTTTCGCGTCTGACCGGGAAAAAGGTCGAGCTCGAAGTTGAAATCGACAAGTCGCTTATCGGTGGCATTGTCGCCCGTTACTCTGGGATGGTTTATGATGGTAGTATCAAGACTCAGTTAAATCGCTTTGGCGAGGCTCTGAGAGCTTAGAGTTTGAAAATATGATCTGTGAAAACAGGTCTTTTGTAGGTTTAGATAGTTTAGAACGGTTACCTTTATAATAAGAACTGTTTTTTAGGGAGTAGAAAGAGGCCATGGAATTACGCGCTGAAGAGATAAGTCAGATTATCAAAGATCAAATTGAAAACTATGAGAAGAAAGTTGAGGTCAGTGAAACCGGAACTATCCTGACGATTGGTGATGGTATCGCACGGATCTACGGACTTGAAAATGCCATGGCCGGAGAGCTGTTGCTCTTTCCCCACGATATTTATGGAATGGTGCTTAACCTTGAAGAAGATAATGTCGGGGCGGTTCTATTTGGTGAGGATATTGAGATCGGTGAAGGTGATGAAGTTAAGCGAACCGGTCGGATTGTTGAAGTCCCGGTAGGCGAAGCTCTTTTAGGGCGCGTCGTCAATGCCCTGGGGCAGCCGATTGACGGAAAAGGTTCAATTGATACGGATTTGAGCCGCAGAGTCGAAATCAAAGCACCGGGGATTGTTGATCGTCAGTCGGTTCATGAACCTCTGCAGACCGGTCTTAAAGCGATTGACTCAATGGTACCGATTGGCCGGGGCCAGCGTGAACTGATTATTGGTGACCGCCAGACCGGTAAGACCGCTGTCGCCATTGATACAATTATTAATCAGAAAGATACCGATGTTTACTGTATTTATGTAGCGATCGGGCAGAAACGTTCGACCGTTGCTCAGGTTGTGGCCAAGCTCGAAGAGTATGGAGCGATGGAGTATACGACCGTGGTTGCGGCAACCGCAAGTGAGCCCGCACCGTTGCTGTTTATCTCTCCCTATACTGGGGTAACCATGGGTGAGTATTTTCGTGACAATGGCAAGCATGCTTTGATCATCTATGATGATCTTTCAAAACAGGCTGTGGCTTATCGCCAGCTTTCACTGTTGCTGCGTCGCCCGCCGGGACGTGAAGCGTATCCCGGTGATGTTTTCTATGTCCATTCCCGCCTGCTCGAGAGAGCTGCTAAAATGAGTGATGAGCGTGGGGGCGGTTCCCTGACGGCGTTGCCGATTATCGAAACTCAGGCTGGTGATGTCGCCGCCTATATTCCGACCAACGTTATTTCAATTACTGATGGTCAGATTTTTTTGGAATCCGATCTCTTCTATTCCGGTATCCGACCGGCAATCAACGTCGGACTATCAGTTTCTCGGGTTGGGGGTTCGGCTCAGGTGAAAGCCATGAAGCAGGTTGCCGGTACGCTGCGCCTCGATTTGGCTCAGTATCGTGAGATGGCCGCCTTTGCTCAGTTTGGTAGTGACCTTGATAAAACGACCCAAGCCATGTTGGCCCGCGGAGTTCGCCTGGTTGAACTGCTTAAACAGGATCAGTATAGTCCGTTGCCGATGGAGAAACAGGTTCTTATCATCTTTGCCGCAATTAATGGTTTTGTTGATGATTATGAGGTCTCGGAACTTCTTCGCTATGAATCTGAATTAAATGACTTTGTGGCGGCAAATTATAGTTCGGTGATGGATGAGATCAGAGATAAGAAGAACCTTGATGATGATCTCAAAGCCAAGGTCGAAGATGTTTTAAAAGCCTTTAAAGAGGTTTTCAAAGCTTAAAGGTTTATCCCGATTCGGAACCTCCGGTATCCTTGAGGACTGGAGTAAGGTGAGTAAAGTCTTTGGCTGGGGCAGGATACTAGATAGATGGCAAATCTAAAAGATATCAGGAAACGAATAAGCAGCGTTAAGAGTACGCAGCAGATCACCAAAGCGATGCAGATGGTGGCCGCCTCTAAACTGAAAAAGGCCCAGGATAGTGTCGTTCAGGCCCGTCCTTATGCGGTCAAGATGAGTGATGTGTTGGCCAGTCTTGCAGTTCGCGTGAAGCCGGGCAAGCACCCTTTGCTTGAGCGGCGTGATGAGAAAAAGATCGAGTTGCTGGTGATTACTTCTGATCGCGGTTTGTGTGGTGGCTTCAATACCAATGTGATCAAAGCAGCAGAATCTTTTATCAAAGAGAAAGGCGATGGTTGCGAAGAAATCGTCTTGAGTGTTGTCGGTCGCAAGGCCCGCGATTACTATCGGCGGCGCGACTGGGAGTTTAAAACCGAGGAACTTAATCCCGGATCTGCTGACTTCAGTCAGGCGGAAAGTATTGGTCGTACGGTGATTGACCGCTACGTTGAGGGTGAAACCGATGCCGTCTATGTTGCTTTTACTGAGTTTAAGTCGGCGATGACGCAAAATATTGTGGTCAAACGTCTCCTGCCTCTGGAACCCAAAGTTCTGGCCGAGGATGAGGTTCCGGTAGAGTACTTGTATGAACCATCAGAAGACGCCCTGCTCGCGGATATTATACCTCGTTACATTTATACTCAGGTATTCAGCATGTTGCTTGAATCGATTGCCAGTGAACATGGTTCACGGATGACGGCTATGGATTCCGCAACCAAAAATGCGGTAGAGATGACAGCCAAATTGACATTACTCTATAACCGAGCCCGACAAGCGGCAATTACTACGGAACTGATGGAAATTGTCAGCGGCGCGGAAGCACTTAATTAATTAAGTTCACGGATTATAATTTTTAGTGAAAAATCGAATAAGAGGTACAAGGGAATGAGCGATAAGAATATTGGCAAAATAACCCAGGTAATTGGTCCTGTTATTGATGTAGAGTTCGAAAAAGGAAAATTACCCCCGATTTTCAATGCTCTGCGAATTACCAATAAATCGCTTAACGACGATGATTGGAATCTGGTTTGTGAAGTAGCATCGCATCTCGGCGAAAACACTGTTCGCGCGGTTTCGATGGATTCAACTGATGGTCTGGTTCGGGGCATGGATGCCTGGGATCTAGGCGAGATGATGACGATGCCGGTCGGTCATGAAGTATTGGGCCGAATTGTCAATGTTATCGGCGATCCGGTTGATGAGATGGGCCCGATTGGTGAGAAAAAACGCTATCCTATTCATCGTCCGGCTCCTACTTACGAAGAGCAGAGTACTGAGCTTGCACCCCTGGAGACCGGGATCAAGGTTATCGATATGCTGGCTCCCTATGTGAAGGGCGGGAAAATTGGCCTTTTTGGTGGTGCCGGGGTTGGAAAAACTGTTGTTATCATGGAACTTATCAACAATATTGCAACTCAGCATGGCGGCTTCTCGGTCTTCGGCGGGGTTGGTGAACGGACCCGTGAAGGTAATGATCTCTGGCATGAGATGAAAGATTCCGGTGTTCTCGAAAAAGCCGCTTTAGTATTTGGTCAGATGAATGAGCCTCCGGGAGCCCGCCTCCGGGTCGGCCTTTCAGCTTTGACCATTGCCGAATACTTTCGTGACGAAGAGGGGCAGGATGTGCTCCTCTTTATTGATAATATTTTCCGCTTTACCCAAGCCGGTTCAGAAGTTTCGGCGTTACTTGGACGGATGCCTTCGGCGGTTGGTTATCAGCCTAACCTGGCGACCGAGATGGCAGAATTGCAGGAGCGGATTACGACGACCAAGAAAGGTTCGATCACCTCGGTTCAGGCGATCTATGTCCCCGCGGATGATTTGACTGACCCGGCTCCGGCAACATCTTTTGCCCATCTTGATGCGACCACCGTTTTGTCTCGTCAGATTGCTGAACTTGGTATCTATCCGGCGGTTGATCCGCTTGATTCATCTTCGCGAATTCTCGATCCCCGGATTTTGGGAGACAAACATTACAACATCGCCCGTGAAGTTCAGCTGGTTCTCCAGCGCTATAAAGATCTTCAGGATATTATTGCAATTTTGGGTATGGATGAACTTTCTGAAGAAGATAAACAGTTGGTTACCCGAGCTCGCAAAATTCAGAGATTCCTCTCGCAGCCTTTTCATGTCGCCGAAGAGTTCACCGGAACCCCGGGCGTCTATGTAAAACTCGAAGATACGATTCGTGGATTTGAAGAGATTCTCTCCGGTAAATATGATGATCTTCCAGAACAGGCCTTCTACATGGTTGGTGGAATCGAAGAAGTTGTAGAAAAAGCTAAAAAACTTGGGGTTTAAATTAGTTAGTTGAATCTTGAAGACTCTTTTATGGTTAACCTAAGTGAGATTCTATAATAATGGAAAGTGATAAAATACTTCTTGAGATAGCCAGTCCGTATCGTCAGGTTTTAAAAGTCGAGGTTGATGAAGTTATCGCCCCCGGTGAAGAAGGTCAGTTTGGTGTTTTACCCGGCCATACTCCCTTTCTGGCAACCATCAATGTTGGACAGCTGATGTATCGTCAGGGCAATCAGGTGAAACACGTCGCAGTTTCACATGGATATGCAGAAGTCGAGTATCATCGTGTAATCGTACTACTCGATGCAGCCGAGCTTCCTCACGAAATTGACATCGACCGGGCCGAAAAAGCCCGCCTCAGAGCAGAGGGTCGCCTGGCTGAGTTGAGTCATGAAGATCGCGATTATTTTGAAGAACTGGCAGCTTTGGATCGGGCCATGAATCGGATTACGATAAGCAAGATCTGATTATTGACAGAATTTAAAATGAATAATTGAAAACATGCCTGAACAGGCAGGAAACGGGAGTTGACAAGCTCCCGTTTTTTTCGTTTAAAAGGAGGATTTAATATGCAAGATTTAACTGCAATAGTACTTGCCGCCGGTCGTGGAACCAGAATGAAATCGGCCCTGCCCAAAGTGCTGCATAAATTACTTGATGAGCCTCTTTTGTCTTATCCCTTAAGAGCTCTGGCCGAACTTGGGATTAAAAAGCAACTCGTGGTTGTCAGTAGCGATCAAGATGGCGATCAGGTAGAAAATTCGTTGGTTGACTTTTCTGCAATAGAGTGGCCTCGGCAAATTCAAGCCCGTGGGACTGCAGATGCGGTTACGGCTGCACTAAAAGTTCTTGATGGCGTTTCGGGAAGCGTGTTAATATTATGTGGAGATGTGCCTTTGTTAAGTTCTGCAACGTTGCAATATTTTCACCAAAAACATCAACAAAGTCAAGCTCAATTAACGATTCTGACCGCCGTTTTGGCTGAAGGTGGCAGTTATGGCCGGATTATACTCGATGATGAGGGTTTACCTGAAGCTATTGTTGAAGCTAAAGATGCAACTCAGGAGCAACTTTCGGTTAAGCGTATCAACAGTGGTACGTATCTGGTCGATATTGATCTTTTGCGTCGGGCTCTGGCTGAGACCGATTGTGATAACGCTCAAGGTGAATATTATTTAACCGATATGGTT
>JAUVDU010000168.1 GCA_030595135.1 Deltaproteobacteria bacterium
CGGTATCGGTTTTGCTCGGGGTCAGAAAGTCAAACCGGAAGAGCTTGAGGTGGTGAGCACGGAAAAGGGTGAATATGTTTGCGTCCGTAAACGGGAGACCGGCGAAAAGACGACAAAACTATTAGCCGAAGCCCTGCCCGCCTACATCATGAGCATCCCTTTCCGCAAATCGATGCGCTGGCAAAATCTCGATGCCCGTTTTGCCCGGCCCGTCCACTGGCTTGCGGCCCTCTACGGCGACCAGACCATTCCCTTTGATTGTGCCGGTATCAGCAGCGGTGCGACATCTTTTGGTCACCGCTTTATGGCCCCGGATAAATTCGACCTCAAACAACCAAGCGATTACGTTGAACTTTGCCGCCAAGCTAAAGTTATTGTCGACCAGAATGAACGCAAAACCGTAATTAAAAGCCAGCTTGCTGAAATTGAGAAACAACTTGGCGGCACGATCATCGACGATCCGGAACTCCTCGAAACGGTTACCAATATTGTCGAATACCCGCATGCGATTACCGGCTCCTTTGACAAAAGCTTTCTTGAGCTGCCGGAAGAAGTTCTAATTATAGTAATGCGCTATCACCAGAAATATTTCTGCTTGCGTGACCGGAAAGGCCGCCTGATGGCCAATTTCATCACGGTCAATAATACCGTCGCCCGTGACCCGGAAATCGTCGTCAAAGGTAATCAGAGAGTTCTCCTGGCCCGGCTTAATGATGCCAAGTTTTTCTACCAGGAAGATCTCAAGGTTCCGCTTGATGATTTTGTTGAACGTTTGCGCAATGTCGTCTTTCAGGCTAAACTCGGAACCTCATACGAGAAGGTCGAACGTTTCCGTAGTTTAGCTGAAAAAATGGCTGGCCGTCTCTGTCCCGAGCAGAAAGCGGCCATCAGCCGTACGGCCTGGCTCTGCAAGGCCGATCTCGAAAGTAATATGGTCAACGAATTCTCCGATCTTCAGGGGATTATGGGCCGCGAATATGCTAGAGCTGCTGGTGAAGACGACGCTATCGCCATCGGCATCCATGAACACTACATGCCGACCGGGGCCGGTGGAACTTTACCAACTAATGACTGCGGCGCGATTGTCGGTATCGCCGATAAAATAGATACTCTGGCTGGCTGTTTCGGGGTCGGTCTGCAACCGACCGGTAGTGCCGACCCTTATGCCTTGCGCCGCCAGGTTTTAGGCATTATCAATATCTGCCTTGATCGCAACTACCGACTGCCTTTAAAGGAGCTTATCAACAACTCTTTAGAGCTTCTGCAAAGCAAAATCGAACAACCCATCGAAACCGTCGCCGATGAAATCTTAGAGTTCATCAAAGGGCGCTTTTTCCACAGCTTGACTGCCGCCGGGGTTCCAACCGGGGTTATCGAAGCAGTCTTAGCCGTAGATTTTGATGATATAGTCATGACTCACAAACGCATCAGTGCATTAGACCGTTTTCGTCATCGTGACGATTTCGCAGATCTCTCGACCGCGTTTAAACGAATTATGAATATTACCCGTAAAGAGAAAGAAAACTACCAACTGATTCCTGAAAAACTAATGGCTGGTGCCGAAGCGAATCTCTATCAAGCCTGGCAAAAAGTTGCTCAGCGCCTGGCCGCCGACCTTGAGAATGAGGACTTCGACCAAGCCTTTAGTACCGTCGCTGAACTAAAAACCCAAGTTGATACCTTTTTTGACGAAGTCATGGTCATGGTTGATGACCAAGCGGTACGCGAAAACCGCCTGGCCCTGTTGCAAGGAATCGCCGCTGATTTTAGAAAAATTGCCGATTTCTCTAAACTTTAGAATTCAAGGAGACCTAATATGAGCGAACAATTTGTCTACAGCTTCGGCGGTGATTATACTGAAGGTGATGCTGGCATGAAGAACCTGCTCGGCGGCAAAGGTGCCAATCTGGCGGAAATGATCAAGATCGGTGTACCCGTACCTCCAGGGTTTACGATCACCACCTCTACCTGTGTCTCCTTTTACGAAAACCAGAACCAATATCCTGAAGGTTTGGAAGAGCAGGTTCGGCAAGCCATGCGCAAAACCGAAGAGACCATAAATAAAGGTTTCGGCAACAACACAGCACCGTTGCTCTTTTCGGTTCGTTCCGGAGCCCGGGTCTCGATGCCCGGAATGATGGATACGGTACTTAATTTAGGTCTTAATGATCAAACCGTTGAAGGTCTCATTGCCGGTTCCGGCAGTGCCCGATTTGCTTATGACAGCTATCGCCGCTTTGTCCAGATGTACGGCAATGTCGTCATGGGTATCGAAGGGGAAAAACTCGAAGAGCTGCTTGATAAAGCGAAAGAGCAAAAGGGAGTTGACTCAGACACCGACCTTGATGCAGATGACTTAAAACAACTGGTTGCCAACCTTAAAGCCAGAGTCAAAGAGTTGACCGGCAAAGATTTCCCAGAAGATCCTTACGACCAACTCTGGGGCGCGATCAGTGCGGTTTTCAGCTCCTGGAACACCAAACGTGCCGCAACCTACCGTAAACTCAATAACATTCCCGACCACTGGGGTACAGCCGTTAATGTTCAAGCCATGGTCTTTGGTAATATGGGTGAAGAGTGTGCTACCGGCGTTGCCTTTACGCGTGACCCCTCAACCGGTGAAAACCTCTTCTACGGCGAATTTCTGATCAATGCTCAGGGTGAAGATGTGGTCGCCGGAATTCGCACGCCGCAGCCCATCAATGAGGCGGGCCGAGGGGATTCCGACCTGCCTTCACTTGAAACCGTGATGCCCGATCTCTATCAAGAATTGGTTGAGGTCTACCAGAAACTCGAAAAACACTATCGCGACATGCAGGATATCGAATTTACGATTGAGAACCATAAACTCTGGCTCTTACAAACCCGGAGCGGCAAACGGACAATCACGGCCGATATCAAGATCGCTCTCGACATGGTCGCTGAAGGCTTAATCGACAAACGCGAAGCTATCTTAAGAGTCGAGCCGGAAAAACTCGACAAACTCCTGCACCCAACCCTTGATCCTGAAGCGGCTAAAGAGTTACTTGCCAAAGGCCTGCCCGCCTCACCGGGTGCGGCTTGCGGTGAAATCGTATTTTGTGCCGATGAGGCCGAAGCGATGAGCGCCGACGGTCATAAAACAATTCTCGTCCGAGCCGAAACTTCCCCCGAAGATATCAACGGCATGAATGCGGCCGAGGGAATTTTGACCTCGCGCGGCGGCATGACCTCACATGCAGCGGTAGTCGCTAGAGGCATGGGTAAATGCTGTGTTGCCGGCTGCGCTGCAATCTTTGTCGATTATCAAAATGACTGCTTTAAAATCGGTGATAAGATCTTTAAGAAAGGCGAAATCATCACGCTTGACGGTTCCACCGGCGAGGTTTTCCTCGGCCGCATCGCCACCATCACGCCGGAACTGACTGGTGAGTTCGCAACCTTCATGAGCTGGGCGGATGAATTTCGCCGTCTGAAAGTCCGCACCAATGCCGACACCCCGCATGACGCCACTGTCGCCCGCGATTTCGGCGCCGAAGGCATCGGCCTCTGCCGCACCGAACATATGTTCTTTGAAGATGAACGCATCAAGGCAATCCGCGAAATGATTCTCGCCGACAACCTGGAAGGGCGAGAAAAAGCTCTGGCCAAACTCCTGCCGGCCCAGAAAAGTGACTTTATCGGCATTTTTAAAGCCATGGATGGACTCCCGGTAACCGTGCGCCTGCTCGATCCGCCCCTGCATGAGTTCCTGCCGCAAAATGAAGCTGACATCAAAGAGCTGGCGACAATAATGGGCGTCTCTCTGGCGGCTCTCAAAGAGCGCACCGAAGCTCTGCACGAATTAAATCCGATGCTTGGTCATCGCGGCTGTCGTCTCGGCATCGCCTACCCCGAAATCTATGCCATGCAGGTTCGGGCGATCATGGAAGCGGCTTGCGAAGCTGTCCGCGACGGGATTACCGTACTTCCGGAAATCATGATTCCCCTGGTCGCCGATGTCAATGAGTTCAAATTTTTAAAAAATAGAAGCAAAGTTATTTGCGACCAGATCATTGCCGACTACGGCGTCACGCTAGACTATTTGATCGGCACCATGATTGAACTGCCCCGCGCCGCCCTGACCGCCGATGTCATTGCTCAGGAAGCTGAATTTTTCTCTTTTGGTACTAATGATCTAACCCAGACCACCTACGGCTTGAGCCGCGATGATGCGGGCACCTTCCTGCCCACTTATATCGAGCAGAAAATCTTTGCCTCAGACCCCTTCGTCTCGATCGACATTGACGGAGTCGGGGCCTTGATTGAGATCGGCGTAACCCGGGGCCGCACTACCCGTCCCAACCTTAAAGTCGGCATCTGTGGTGAACATGGCGGTGAACCGGCATCGGTCGCCTTCTGCCACCGCACCGCCTTAGATTATGTCAGTTGTTCACCATTCCGGGTACCGATTGCCCGACTGGCCGCCGCGAGAGCAGCATTGCTGGATGACTGAAAATTGTGATCTGACCGAGGTTTACACATCTCTTCTGGCCGCTTTCGGGCCCCAGCACTGGTGGCCTGCCGAGGGGCCGGAAGAGATGATTATCGGAGCTCTTTTGACCCAGAACACAACCTGGAGAAATGTCGAAAAGGCACTTGCCAATCTACGCCTTGACCACCAACTTTCCTTTTCCGCAATCGCCGTCACCCCTCTAGCGGAACTTCAGGAACAGATCAAACCTACCGGCTACTTTCGCCAAAAAAGTGAGCGCCTTAAGGCGCTGGCCGGCGCCATCATCAAGGCCGGCGGACTCAATCCATTAAAAGAGAAAACGACGCCTGATTTAAGAGCGTGGTTTCTCGCCTTAAAAGGGGTGGGCCCGGAAACCGCCGACAGCATCCTGCTCTATGCTTTCAAGCGACCAAGTTTTGTTATCGATGCTTACACGTTAAGAATCTGCAAACGACACCAGTGGCTGCCGGCCACGGCAAACTATACCGAAGCGCAAAGTTATTTCACCCTCCAACTACCAAGCGATCCGACCATCTTCAATGAATTT
>JAUVDU010000389.1 GCA_030595135.1 Deltaproteobacteria bacterium
CTTAAATGCCGCGATATCGATCGCTATGCGGTCGAATTGCAGAACCCGGAGATCATGGGGTACTCAGGTTCCGGTGATGTCGCGGCCAAAAACTATCGCAAGCTTGCCGCCCTGGCGGTTCGCAGCGGAGAGCTCGAAAAAAAGGAGATGAAGGCCTGGGTCAAAGCCATCGGCATGCCCGGTTTTGCCCCGACCCAAGGTCATATCCCTTCTGCGGTTCCCTATATCGGGCACGCCCTGGCAGCGTTTGCCAACGGCGAGGTCGAGCGCGTCATGTTTCTCTCTCGGGCCAGTCTCTTTCTGGGACGCTGCACCAACCTTATGGACGGGGTCTCTTTTATTCTGGAGCGCAACCCAAAAAAGCAAAACCACTAATGTCTAAGGCGGGCTTAGCCCGTAACCCAAATGTCTCCCGCCAAGACGCAAAGAATTCAAACAATCAAGTTATCTTATGGTTTTTCTTGGCGTCTTGGCGTCTTGAGTGAGCAATGCGAACGGGCGGGAGACTAAATTTTTTCTTATTTTTTGTGACAAACTTTCAGGAGTAAGTCACTAATCCGGCCGAAGCCGGAAAGCATAAAGGGGGAAAATCTATGCTTAAAGGGAGAAAAGCCATTGTTTTCGGTGAACGGGACGATATCTCCGGCAAAACCGTAAGCGCCTGCCTGGTCGCGGCCGGAGCTGAAATCGTCTATGAGGCGACCGCCTGCTTTGTCTGAACCTCAGCCGGTGCCGTAGGTCTTACGGCCCAGGAAGAGGTCAAAAAACTGGTTGAAAAGTACGGCAACGAAGATCTGGTCGTCGTCTTCGGTCTCAATCAGCCTTTTACCCTGCGGATTATGGCCCAGACCTTCAAAGAGGGCGATCCGAGTTACGCCGGACCTTTGGCCGGTGTCGCCTTAGGTCTCAAGAGTTACCATATTCTAGAGCTCAAGGATGAGATTCCCGAAGAGTTATGGGATGACAATATGGGGATGGTCGAACTTGAACTTGAGGATGAAGTCCAGGCCGAGATTAAAGGGGTTATGGCGGAGGTTCGCTAAGGGGTTGGACTTTCCAGTCTTCTCAAAAAACGGTCTGTTTCGTGATGTTCGTGGTCAGGGCCTTGAGAGATTTTCGAACCAGTTCCCGGCGCAGTTTTCGCTCCTCTTCCGGGCTCTTTTCGGGGTCGCCGAAGGGGTGGGGGATGGCAATTGTCGGGATGATGCGGTTGGCTCCCACGGTCTTTGAGATCGGGACGATGGAGCAGGCGTGAACGACTGTTAAACCAGCCCTCTCTATCTCTTTGGTCATCGTTGCGCCGCAACGAGTGCAGGTGCCTCAGGTTGAGGTCAGGATGACCGCCTGGACGCCGTCGGCAACCAGTTTTTTGGCGATCTCTTGGCCGAACTGTTGGGCCTTGGCGACCGGCGTGGCATTGCCGACGGTGGCGTAATAGTAGGGGTGGAGTGACCCGAAGGCCCCTTGCTCTTCGAGTTCGCGCACCGTATCCAACGGCAGAATTCGGTTGGGATCCTGATTGGCAAAGGTCGGATCGTAGCCGCCATGCGCGGTTTCGTGGGTTTTCGGGCTGAAGGCGCGCAAATCTTTAAGCGGGTAGGTGCCAAAGCGACCGGCATGGGCGGCTTCGATCCGATCCGGGTTGCCTAGAGGTACGATTCCGCCTGAGGTTACCAGGGCCAGTCGGGCTTGCCGAATATCTTTGATCGGCGGGGCCGGGGCCACGCGGTCAAAGGTGGGCATGGCGTATTCGCTGGCAAAGGGTTCACCGTCGATTTTTTGCAAAAGCATCTTCAGCGCCCGTTTGGCGCCGGTCTCCGAGGCAAAATAGTTTTGCCGTCGCCCTTGTGGAATGTAGTTGTCGGCTTCGGGGAGAAGAGTTTCTTGGCGCACTCTTTTAAGGCCGATTCGTACCATCTTTTTGATGGACTCTTCCATGGTCAGGACATCGGCGCCGGCTTTGGCGATGAAGACCTGTTTGCGGTACTCGCTGACGGCCGGGTTCTGGTCAAACATCGCGGTTACCGCAGGGATTGCGAAATGTTCTTCAACGCTCCGGCAGAGGGCGCCGCAACCGAGGCCGTAACGTCCGGCATTGAAGGCCGGGCCTGCTAACAGCAGTTTGGGACGTTGATCGGCAGCTTTGGCGAAGGGTTCTTCAAGCAGGGTCAGGATCTCGGCGACAGCCCTCTCACCCTTTTCTACGATATAGTTGTCGCCGAAGACTAAGGTTGCGACCACCTTGATCTCGGGAAAGAGTTTTTCGAGAAGGTGCCCGGGGCCTTGGGCTCCGGGCATCAGGCGGGGTGCCAGGTTGGCCTTATCTTCCCCGCCCAAGCCGGCGAAGAACTGGTTAAGAGCATGGATTATCCGGTATTTTTCGGCCATTTCAAACCTCTCTGGTACTGAGTTTTTGAGTTCCCAGTTCATTGGTGGCACCGATGATGCCTTGGAGTTCGATCTCAAGGCTGCCGTCATCCTTAAGACTCTGCGGGTAGGCGCCGGCCAGTTTGCCCAAATCATGGAGCGGCCCGATAACTCGCGGCATCGGTGGCAGGAGGATACGCTGGTTGGCGTTGCCGGTCGAGACCATGGCGTCGGCTTTAGGCGTGGCGTCGGCCAGGGATTGGGAGAGGCCATCCGATCCGGCAAA
>JAUVDU010000353.1 GCA_030595135.1 Deltaproteobacteria bacterium
AATATCCTCAAGCATCAAATACTGAAGATCACAACCGTAGAACATATTAAGGGCATCGGTCGGTGAGCAGATCATCGGTTCTCCCCGGCGGTTGAGTGAAGTGTTGAGAACCACCGGAACCCCGCGCAGTTTCTCTAACTCTTCAAGCAGGGCGTAGTAGCGAGGATTGGTTTCTCGTTCAACAATTTGGGCCCTGGCCGTGCCATCTTCATGGACGACTTCGGGAATTCGCTTTTTCCAACTTTCGGCCACGGTAAAAGCAAACGTCATATAGGGAGCCGGATGGTCGGTTTGAAGAATTTCGGGGGCCACGCGGTCGAGCATACTCGGGCAGAAAGGCCGCCAGCGCTCCCGGTATTTGATCTGGGCGTTGATCGTATCGGCAACCCCGGAATGACTCGGATCACCTAAGATACTGCGATTACCCAGAGATCTGGGGCCAAACTCCATACGCCCTTGAAACCAGGCCAAAGGATGTCCGTCGGCTAAGATCTGAGCTCCTTTTTCGGGTACATTTTCGATCCTTTGCCAAAGTGGTTTTTCGCTATGTTCAAGACAGGCATTAATGCACTCTTGGGTCGTATAGGCAGGGCCAAGATAGACATGTTTAAGTTTTTTTACGGTTTCGCCCTTCTCTTGGGCGACAAACGAGGCCGCCCCGATGGCCGTACCGGCGTCACTGGCCGCCGGTTGGACAAAGAGTTCGTTAACCTCGGGCAGCTCCATAAGGCGCTGATTGAGTTTAACATTTAAGGCGACCCCACCGGCAAAACAGAGTCGCCCGGTCTCGCGCAAAACATCACCGAGATAGGTTTTGACCAGAGACAACGCGGTCTCTTCGAGCAGTTTCTGCATGGAGGCGGCATAGTCGATATAGGGATCATCAATCTCGTCACCCTCACGTTTAGGGCCGAGCCATCTTATCAGTTTGGGGGTAAAATAATAGCCGCGCTGCTGATCTTTATAACGCCTTAAGCCAACGACATTAACCAGGTCGGTATTGACTTTAAGATCACGACCATCACACTCTAAAAGAGGGGAAAAATCATATTTGTCGGGGTTCCCATAAGGAGCCATCCCCATCACTTTAAACTCCCCATCGAGCATCTCAAAGCCTAAGAATTGGGTCAGAGCACCATATACACCGCCTAAAGAGTCAGGATCATAAAACTCCTTGATTTTATGAATAACCCCGTTCTCACCATAACCAAAAAAAGTGGTCGCATATTCACCCTTACCATCAATCCCCAAGATTGCACATTTCCCCTTAAAACCACTGAAATGGTAGGCGCTGGAGGCATGGGCCAAATGATGTTCGACTGGAACAAAAGGGGTGCGCTGGGGATCGATTCCGAGATCCGCCATAAGTTGTAATATGCCCCGCCGATTGCGGCGAAAATGGCGGTTGCCGTTAAAAATAGCATCCAGAGCCCGATCCGGTGCATACCAGTAACGTTTGGCAAAATGAAAACGTCCGGGATTTGAAAAAAGCCCCATCTCGGCAAAAGGAAAAGCGACATAATCGATATCGCTTGGTTTTACCCCGGCAAAATCGAGACAAAAACGGGCGGCATGGTAAGGCCACTTGTTTTTGGCGTGTTTATCACGTAAAAAACGCTCCTCTTCAGCCGCCGCGACCAGTTCACCATCAATCAACAACGCAGCTGAAGGGTCATGCGTCAACGACCCCGAAAGACCTAAAATTATCATATAGGAAATCCTTTGCACATAAAATGGTCAAGTTAAAAATAAAGAAGTAATCGGCTAGAATTATATCGCCCTGTCTCAATGCGGGGACATACCTCCAGGCCGGGCTTTAGCCCGTGACGGGCTGAGCTGTGTCCCCTTCGAAGAGGGCGAAGCAAAGTTCGCGACGTTCTCGAATTTAATTAAATGTAACCTTATCACTATGACATCTGCAAACCTTTAACTATCTTTTGAAACTCGTGTTCTATCTTTGGGTCTGATTGCCAGTTGGCAAGGAGACGGCGGTGATCTTTTTCTACGGCCTTTTTAAAACCCGAACCCGGCCGGAGCCAGTAACGCATGGCGTCGAGATCTAAGAGATAGAGCTTACCATCATCACCACAGAGAAAATTGGTCGCTTTAAAATCGCCGTGACTTAAACCTAAATCAATCAGTCGCTGCAAAAGTGCGGCAAATTGTTGTAACCAGACTTTAAGAGCCGATTCGGAAAGATCACCTTTTCGCAAATAGTCAAAAGCGTTACTCCCGGCAACATACTCACTGATAAAGTAAGCCGTGGAACGAAATCCACAGCAACGTTTTTCGAGCATAGCCACCGGTTTCGGAGTAGCAATCCCCCACCAGCTCAGGCGCTGTGCGTTTTTCCAGGAAACCTGAGCCCGGCTGGGACGCCAACAGCGCCGCAAGGCATGCCTGAAGTCCTTAATATTATAACGCTTTACAACCAGGTTCAGCCCCGCACAATCGAGTTTAACCACCGTCGCACTGTTACCGGCTTTGAGAATTTCACCATCGGCCATCCACGCATCAGTTTCAGCTAAAAAATCACTAAAAGCCGGGTTTAAATAGTGCCGGTCAATGAGGCGGAAAAAATGGTTTTCGCTTTGGGCGGCAAAGGCGGTACAATTGCGCAATGATTTGACCACATATTTGTCGACCTTTTCCCGACGATGTCCGTTAATCAGACTCTTTAGCTGCCCGACATCGTCCGATTCGACCAACCAGTTCCGGCTCCGACAATAACTTAGCCAGAGAAAATCGAGATGTTGATCTATGCCGGGATAGGATTCGGCCAGAAACAGAGCAATATTAGCCAGACTTTTTTTACGCCCCAGCTCCGTCCCTAGGCTTACGCTGTCAACCGCATCACCATCAATAGTAAAAACCCGTTCATCATTAAAGAGAAAAGTACTCCAGTGAATATCAC
>JAUVDU010000180.1 GCA_030595135.1 Deltaproteobacteria bacterium
TTTGCATTGATCGGCAATAATATTGCTATTTTGACGACTCTTTGCTATTTTAAAGTTTGTAAGGTTAATGAATTATCCAGTTAGTGATTTCTGTAACTATAATAAGTTATGATCTTGCCGTCAAGAAAATAACATCCGAAAAAGACTACCTTTATGGATATATTTCACATCGACCGCACCTACCGTAACATCCGGCGCTACCGTCAGATCGTTTCCGTCTTTATTAAATATGGTTTTGGTGGTCTTTTAGAGCAACTCAACCTCGACTACTATCTAGCTCTAGGTAAAAGTCTGATTACACTGCAGCGGATCAAACGAGATGATCTGATCCGTTTTTCCAAAGGGGAGCGCTTGCGGCTGGCCCTTGAAGAGTTGGGGCCGACTTTTGTGAAACTGGGGCAGTTGCTTTCAACTCGGCCTGACATGGTCTCTCCGGAAATTCTTTCCGAGTTGCGTAAACTCCAGGATAAAGTCCCCGGTTTTCCCTTTTCCGAAGTCAGAAAACAGATTGAGAACTCCATGGGAGTCCCGCTGGAGGAGGCTTTTTCAGAGTTTTCCCAAGAACCGGTGGCGGCTGCCTCAATTTCACAGGTTCATCGCGCCCGACTATTTGATGGAACTGAGGTTGCAGTTAAGGTTCAGCGTCCGGAAATCGAAGAGTTGATTGCCACTGATATCGATATTATGTTTACCATGGCCGAGCTGGCGGCTAAACATATCAGTGAACTGGAGCCCTATCAGCCGACTGTGCTGGTGCGGGAGTTTGCCAAAAATATTCGTCTCGAACTTGACTTCCATGTCGAGGGTCGTAACATTGATCGCTTTGCCAAAAATTTTACCAAAGATCCGACCGTTCACATTCCCACCGTTTACTGGAGGCAAAGCCACAGCAAGGTATTAACTCTTGAATGGATCGACGGCACCAAAGTTGATGAGTTACAAAAAAATGGGGAGCTGGATTATGATCCGGTAGTCCTGGCAGCTCATGGGGCTGACTTTACCTTGCGCCAAATTCTTGAATTTGGTCTTTTTCATGGTGATCCGCATCCCGGCAACCTTTTTATTCTGCCCGGCAATGTTATCGCACCCATCGATTTCGGTCTCGTCGGTCGGCTTGATGATGAACTCGCAACCGCTCTGCTCGATCTCTTGCTTTCAGTTTTGAAACAGGATGTGCAAGGCCTGTTGCGGGTGCTCTTTAAGATCGGAGTTGTTGATGAAGAGAAGGTAAACTTAAGGGAATTAAGGGCCGATCTTTTTGATTTTATGGATCGTTATGTCGGTGTCTCATTAAAAGATCTTCGTCTTCATAATCTGGTTCAGGATTTTATTCGCATCATCAATTATCATCAGATTCGTTTTTTGCCCGACTTCATGCTTTTGTTGCGGGTTTTGATCTCGGTTGAAGCAACTGCCCGTAATCTTGATCCATCATTTGATTTTTTCAACCACTCAGCCCCGCTGGTACAAGAGCTCGCGGAGAAACGCTTTTCCCCTGAACATCTGCAAAAAATTGTCAGCTCTCAGTTACGGGAGGTCTCCTCTCTGCTCGAAATTATTCCGGGTGCAACCCGAGATATTTTGAAAAAATTAAGTCGCGGCCACCTGCGCTTTGAGTTCGAACATTTAGGCCTTAATCTCTTCAGTAAAAATCTTGACCGGATTGCCAACCGAATATCTTTTACGATGGTGGTCTCGGCCATTATCATCGCCTCATCATTGATCATGTCGGCTGATAACGGTTTCAAGGTTTTTGGTTATCCGTTGCTGGGGATTATCGGCTACGTTATGGCGGGGGGGTTGGGCACCTGGCTGGCAATTGCAATTTTGCGATCGGGGAAAATGTGATTCAGGTTCACACAAATGAAATTCAATTTAAAATGGTCAAAACTTTTTATTTCACCACGAAGACACGAAGCTCACGAAGGTTTTCTTCGCGCTCTTCGTGTCTTCGTGGTGAATATATATAAAACCTTTTTGGTTCCGGCTACGCCGCCGGGTTAGGTATTTAATTTACCCATTACATAGGCTTTGACTTCTGCCGTATCAGCTTCAATCAGATCGAAACGGCAGGGAAGTTTTTCCAGGGCGGCAATTGCCGGCGGCACCGGCGGCGGAGTTCCGATAGCCTGCTCAACAGCGTCGGGGAACTTTGCCGGGTGGGCCGTCGCTAAGCAGACGATAGCCGTGTCTGTCGGGTGTTTTACCCGATATTCCTGAGCTGCACTGACCCCGGTAGCGGTGTGTGGGTCGAGAATATAACCGGTTTTTTGCCAGACATCCCTAATTGTTGTCAAGATGGCCTGATCCTCAACCCGGGTACTGGCAAAATCAATGGTCATTTTTTTAAAAAGGTCAGAGTTAATGGCAAGTTTTCCGGAAGTCGTAAATTCGGCCACCATATTTTTAAGTTGTTGCGGGTTGCGATCATTAAGATAGTAGAGGTAGCGTTCAAAGTTACTGGCCAGTTGAATATCCATTGAAGGACTTAAAGTTGGCAAGACCTCGCCCAAGCTATAAGTGCCGGTTTTGATGAAACGATAAAGAATATCGTTGGCGTTGGTGGCAAGAATCAGACGCTTGATCGGCAGACCCATCTCTTTGGCCATCCAACCCGCAAAAATGTTACCGAAGTTGCCGGTGGGTACGACCACGCTAAAATCTTTGCGGGCGGCAACCGGAAGTTGGTTGTAGGCACTGAAATAGTAGACAATCTGGGCCATAATACGAGCCCAGTTAATTGAATTTACGGCTCCTAACTGATAGTTGCGTTTAAATTCAAGATCAGCGAAAAGCTCCTTGACAATCCGTTGCCCGTCATCAAAATTTCCCTTTATCGCCAAATTGAAAACGTTGTCATCAAGCACCGAGGTCATCTGTTTTTCTTGTACCGCACTGACCTTGCCGTGCGGATAGAGAATAAAAATATTGATGTTGGCTTTACCGCGAACTCCATGGATCGCGGCGCTGCCGGTATCACCTGATGTGGCTCCAATTATATTCAGCGACCTCTTTTCACGAGCCAGCAGGTACTCAAAAAGATTGCCGAGAAACTGCAGGGCAACGTCCTTGAAAGCATAAGTCGGCCCATGGAAAAGTTCCTGGATATAGAGATCGCCAACCCTTTCCAGAGGGACTACGGTTTTAGTGGAAAAGGTTGCGTAGCTGTTTTCAATCAGCCTGCGTAAATCGTCTTGTGGAATATCATCTCCAATAAAACGGGAGAAAATAGCCAGTGCCAATTGGTTGTAGGGGAGCTCCGTCAGATCCTCGATTTCGGCGGCCGAAAAGGTCGGGATGGTTTCAGGCAAGAGCAGACCGCCATCACTGGCCAGTCCCATCATTATTGCCTGATTGAATGATACAGGGTCAATCCCACCGCGGGTACTGATATATTTCATGATTTATCTACCTTGCCGAGAACTCATGAACCGCGTCAATCATCGCTTTGGCATGATCGATCGGAGTGGTCGGCAAGATACCGTGACCGAGATTAAAAATATGACCATTGCGGTTTTCAGCCTGATCAAGGATTCTTTTTACCCGTTTTCTGATCTCCGGGATCGGCGCAAACAGGCCAATTGGTTCAAAATTACCCTGGACACCGTGATCCGGACCGATAATCTCCCAGGCCTTTTTGAGATCCTGACGCCAATCAAGGCCGATAATATCGCCACCGGCGGCAACGACCTGCGGCAAAAGAGTCGAGGCCTGATTGGCAAAATGGATTTTAGGGACATCGTAGGCATCAAGGGCGTCAAAAATTTTACGATTATAGGGGAAGACATACTCCTGATAATCGAGCGGTCCGAGACAACCGACCCAGCTGTCGAAAAGCTGCACAATCTGGGCGCCGGCTTCGATTTGAGCTTTTAAATAGGAGATAACGGTTTCGCTGATCATCTCCATCAGTTTGTGATAAACCTCGGGATTTGCGTACA
The DNA here is from genome assembly GCA_030595135.1 of Deltaproteobacteria bacterium. Taxonomy (GTDB): domain Bacteria; phylum Desulfobacterota; class Anaeroferrophillalia; order Anaeroferrophillales; family Tharpellaceae; genus Tharpella. The sequence goes on from JAUVDU010000180.1 coordinate 3,942, forward strand.
TCAAAGTTTTGACATGCTGGTACTGTTTTGAGCCGCCGCCTTCAACCAGATAACTGGCCAATGTAAAGGGGGCACCGGAAAAACCGATCAGAGGAACTTTGCCCTCAAGTTCACGGCGCAAAATGCGAATGATCTCCATAACAAAAGGTACCGATTCTTCGGCATCAATGACATGGAGGGTTTCAAGGTCTGCGGCTGAACGAATCGGTCTCTCGACCACCGGCCCCCGTCCTTCATGAAACTCTATAGCCGAACCCATCGCTTCGAGCGGCACCAGAATATCAGAAAACATAATGGCGGCGTCAAGTTTCATGCGCCGTAAAGGTTGCAAAGTGACCTCGACCGCCAGTTCCGGGGTTTTACACATCTCCCAAAATGAGTGTTTCTTTCTTAGGGCCCGATACTCGGGCAGATAGCGACCCGCCTGACGCATCATCCAGACCGGGGTGCAATCCACATCCTGGCGGCGGCAAGCCCGTAAAAAGCGATAATCATTTTTCATCTTGTCATAACTCCTATAAAAGCTTATATAAAATTTCGCATTCTGGTATCATCTTACTTAACCAGTCGTGTAATTAACATAGTTGACTATACCATTCAAGAAAATTGTCACTTTTACAACATTTTCGGAGGTAGAAACTTTTGCACTCTTCTATTGATTTAACCCCTCAATTCTGGCGTGATTATGTTCTTTCACGCAAACGTTCCCTGGCCCGTAAAAAAGTTGCCACCGGCAAAAAGTGGGATCAGATGGCCAAGCATTACCATACTTTCGAAGAGGATGAATCCTTTGTTGCCGAACAACATTGGATTAAAGATGGGATGATGCGCCGGGGAATGCTG
>JAUVDU010000340.1 GCA_030595135.1 Deltaproteobacteria bacterium
ACCACTGCCAGGCGGGAGATATTACCATAAGGGTGCTCATTGTCATCACCATCATCGACAATCATCTCCACCGCATAAGTATCCGGATCGATTGAGACAATCCCACCGGAATAATCTGCCGGGGTGCCACTCCAGCTACTAGCGTAGCTGCCAACCCCATTGACATAAATTTTTCCGTCCTTATAGACTATATCCCAAGGGTTCTTAATCGGCAACGGAATACCTTTTAAAATCTCAGCCCCGTTTTGGGTATCGATCTCTTCGTTGCTGTCAGTATCAATCACCACCAGATATGGGGTTTGTGGAGCCCAGCCATCATCTCTATCAAGGCGTTGAAGAAGAAGAAAGAGCTTGCCATCAACCACAACTCCATTGGTCATTTCAGGCCATCCGTCGGCATCGGCATAGTCACCAAGTTCAACTTCACCGATCTTAAAACCTTGAGCCGTAGTCGTTGCCGGATCGATAATCCACATTTTGGTCGACCCATAACGAGGCAAATAAGCTTTTGCATCCGAGACCTGGGTTTCTGGAGCAAAAATCAGGCTCTGCGGATTACAGCTATTCTCGGTATCATTAGCATCCATAGTTGAAAATTGCCATACCACCTCAGCCGGAGCCGAGACTGAAAATTTAGCAATATTATCGGCGTTCATACGTTCAATACGATAAAAGAATTCTCCATCAGCCGCCATTTTAATATCGGAAGTGTCGGTTGGCAGAAGATTGTCTTGAACTGAACGTGGTTTCTCGACCTCAAGCAGGGCGTGTACACCACCACTGCCATAGATCGAGCAAGAGACTACAGCATACTGAGAACGGGTCGGATTGAAGTTATTTTGTTGTTTGGTCGGGTCTACCGCTTCGAGACCTGCGTAAAAAGGTCCACCACTTTTTAAGCTGTCATAGGTGGCAAATGCGACAATACCTGAACCATCAGTCACCAAGTGCAAGCAACCACCAGTTAACTCCGGCAGATTCCAATCCGCCAGAAGATCAGCCAAGTTAATTATGGCACTGCCGTAAGCCTTGAGTTGGACTTTATAGGCTGAGATAGAACTGGCACCATCTCCATCCCGATAGGTAAGATCGACTGAAACCGGTTGTGATTCAGGGTTGCTGACAAAAATCCGCATCCCCCACTCCGTACCTTGAGCCGTGTGCGGGATATCCAGTTTATTAACCGGGCTCTGGGTCATCGGCAGATCATACATAACCGTCATCTGCTGGGTAAAAAGAAAGGCCAGACCAGTCAGCGGCCGCTTGGAAACCACCTGAAAGGAGCCCTCAACCTCATCCAGATCGGCACCGATAACCGCATTCTGCTGACCAAAAGGAGCAAGTTCCCAATTTTCAACCTTCTTGGTAACTCCATCCTGATCTAAAATTGCGATTTTGATATCGTTCTGGACGCCATCGGCGTTGGTCAAAGCCAGACCAATCACCTCACCCTTACTGTCTGAGCTGGAAAAATAGGGGAAATAGTAGGCGTAGTCAGCAAAAGCCGAACCGGCACAAAAAACCGACAAAACCACTACGGCCATAAGCGTCCGCAATAAACGAAGTGACAAAATTTTCATCTTTCAAAACTCCTTTCTTCAACTATCAATTAAAGATACACTCGCACCCCAGGGCACTTCCTTCTGGGCGTAAAAAGACACGGGATGGCTAAGTAAAAATTTCGATAGACAAGGCGTTGTGGTTTTCCAGGCGCGAGACCATACATGTAGTATGTCGAGTGTCTGGAAAACCACAACAACGCAGGATATCGGAACTTTTTACGACGCCATCATTAATAATGGTACGCAATATTAAAGTAAAGCTCCTGTTCCGGCATCGGGTAGCCATTAAAGTCCTGGTACTCATTACCGTTCAGGTTCTTTATCTCACAATCGAAAACCAGTTCACCGGCACCCGGCGCCAGGGGCATGGTCATGGTCATACCTAAGTTGACCAGATCTTTACTGTCCGCCGGCAGAAGGTTGGCGGCATCATAATACATTTTGCTCTCATGCTGATACTCAACATAACAACGCAACCAGCGGTAGTTGCTTTCCAAACGAGCCATGTAGCTGCGCTGCCAGCGGCCGGGAAGATCCTTTCCGTGAAAAGCTGGAATTTTACCCCGATTTTCAGTATCCTGCCAGGTAGCGTTACCAATCAGACGAAAATAGGGGCCGAAATCGATCGCCGCCCGGGCTTCGATGCCGCTGACGCGGGCCGCTGAAATATTCACTGATTTACCAATTCCGCGCGCATCATAGATTCGGGTAATCAGATTGTCGATCTTGCTGTAGAAAAGTACCGCTTCGACCTCGACTCGACTCAACCAGGTCCACGGGGCGGGGCATGCGCAAATGAGGCCGACATCGTAATTGTCGCCCTCCTCCGCTTTTAAGTCGGGGTTACCAATCGTAAATCCACGATCACCAAAGAGTTCATAAAAAGAGGGTTCACGGCTATATCTGGCGGCATTTGCCTGCAGCGAAAGCGGGCCCCAGAGCTGATAACGCGCCCCCAGGCTCGGACTTAAAGCGTCTTGATTGCGACTATATCCGGGAATTTTATGACCGGAGGCACTGGTTACACTCTCAAGTTTATCATCATACCACTGATAGTGACAGGCCGGAGTCAACAAAAGACGCTGGCCAAAAAGGTAGATACTATCCTGAACTGCACCTGAGAAATAGTTTCGCCGACTATCTCCCCGAGGCCGGGAACGGAGCAGGTCTTTAGCTTTATAGGTTTCGCGGCCAACCTCAAGATTGAGCGAAAGAACCTGAAATTCGGTCGCCCACTCGCAAAAAATTGAACCACCATATTTATCGGTATTGTAACGTTCGTGCTGACGCCCCAAACCGATAGCACTCTGCGAATCGTTGTAATGCTCCTCTTTCAAACCATAGAAAAGCTGGGTTGCAAGGTTAAGATGCAAAGAGCTTAGATCATCCGCCTGGAGCCGGGCCACGACTTGATGACTTTCGGTTTTAAAGTGAGTATTAGCGGCAGGAGTATTGTTCCAGGCGGGGAGCCTGCGATCCTGATTAAGATATT
>JAUVDU010000233.1 GCA_030595135.1 Deltaproteobacteria bacterium
AACAGCTTCTTAATAAAGATCTTCCCCTTTTGACTGAGCATTTGGGCCTGCCGGTTAAGGCCGCACTGATCAAGGGGCGCAGTAATTATCTCTGTCGCCGCCGGGTTAAGGAGTTTGCCGAGGAGTTGTTGGTTGATGCGAATTCACTTGATGCTGAACTGAAAGAGTTGGTCGCCTGGGCCCAGACCACGGGTGATGGCAGCCGGGCAGATTTTCCTTCTCTGCCCAGTGCCGCCGCCTGGGAAATGGTCGCCAGCGAAGCCGACGCTTGTCTCTCTTCGCGTTGTCATGATTTTGGTAAATGTTTTTTTTATAAAGCCCGCCGCGAGGCCGCCAAAGCTCAGCTCCTGGTAGTCAATCATCATCTTTTGATGGCCGATTTGCAGTTTCCCTCCGATTTCGGGGTTTTGCCGCGTTATGAAGCCCTGGTCATGGACGAAGTTCATCATTTAGAGGACGCGGCAACCGGTTACCTGGGCGAAAATATTTCGCAGATTGGTCTGCTCATGCAGCTTAATCGTCTGGCCCATCAAAGACGACCGGAATTGGGCCTCTTGCGGCGTTTAAGGCGGCGTCTAGGTCAAGGATCGGGGCCGCCGGGAAAAAGTTCGTCCAAGTCGCAAAATAAGATTCAGCACGATTTTTTCAGTACGCTGGCAGCTCAGGTTGAAAGTGAGGCCGAACCGGCGGTTTTGATGCTTTTGCAGGATTTGGCTGACCATTTTGAGGCTTGGCGTGAGATTTTGGCCGCAGCTTTTGTCCCTGCCGCCGAAATTATTGATGGTTCATTCAGATTGCGGGTGACCGACAAGGAACGGGGCAGCGAGAGTTGGAAGCTTAACTTGGTCGATAAGGTTGAGAATTTTATCGAAGAGGCCCGAGTCGTGATCAAGGCGCTGCTGCTCTTGGGCCATAATATTGAGGAAGGTTTACTCGAAAAACGGTTGCCGGAGGATTTTTTTGTCGCTTGGGTCGGGGAGTTTAAGGCGGCGACCGGCCGCCTCCGGACTCAGGTCGATTTTATCGGGCGTTTTTTTCTCAATCTGAAGAGCGAGCCCGGAATTATCGCCTGGGTTGAGGCGGTCGCCGGCCGCCGCCGTAATTTTAAATTGGTTATGGCCCCGCTTGAGGTCGGTTCTCTGCTTGAAGAGATGCTCTATCAGCGGCTTAAGACTTTGGTTATGGTCTCGGCAACGATTGCGGTTGAGCGCTCATTTGATTTTTTTATTACCCGGGTCGGACTTGGCGAACGCAGTCATAACGGGACTTTGCACTCGTTGATTTTGACCAGTCCGTTCGATTATCGACGTAATGCTTTAATTATGGTGCCTCGGGATCTGCCTCTGCCTAATGAGGCTGCTTATATTCACGCCTTGAGCCTTTTCCTGGACACCTTGATTGCCCGGGTCGGGGGGCGTTCGTTGGTGCTTTTTACTTCATACCGGGCGATGAAACAAGCGGCTGCAACCTGTCGTGATTCTTTGCAGAGACGAGGGGTGAGGTTGCTTTTGCAGGGCGAAGGTCAGCGCCAATGGCTCCTTAATGAGTTGAAAAATAATTATAATACAGCTCTCTTTGCGACTGACAGTTTCTGGGAGGGGGTTGATGTCAAGGGTCGGGCCTTAGAGTGCCTGGTGATTGTCAAACTGCCTTTCAAGGTGCCGACTGAGCCGGTCTTGATGGCTCGGTTAGAGTATATTGCGGCTTGCGGTGGTAATCCCTTCTATGATTACAGCCTTCCGCAAACGGCGTTGAAATTAAAACAGGGGGTTGGCCGCCTGATTCGCAGTCGTGATGATCGCGGCATTATTGTCGTCTGTGATCGCCGCCTGGTTGAAAAATCGTATGGGGCTCGTTTGCGCTCGGTTCTACCTGATGCCGAATTTTTGGTGCTTCCCGGCGGTGAAGTGATCAGTCGCGCAGCGTCGTTTTTAGGCGGTGTCAAGTGAAAGTACCGAATAAAAACTTGACATCGATGAAAAATCATCGTATTTACACTGGTGATGGGTTGGTTGATAGTGATTTAACTTTTTGAAGAATTTTTGAGATTATCTGTATGGAGGGACACTCTTTTAAGCAATCCTTGCTCTTTGGCGGTGCTATTGCCGTCTCTGTTTTGCTCCTTTTTGATCTTGGCTTTATGGCTTTTTACCTGCGTCAGAGTAATATAGCCGAGTGTCAGTCAATTCTGGCCCAGAGAATATTGTTATGTACCAGCCATGATCAGGAGCGTGGAGATGTGAAAGTTGCGAAGCTGCTCCCCGATGTTGTTGAAAAATGTCGCTCATGTGAGTGGGATGTGTTGGCTGGGTTGCGCCTGCTCAGTGGAGGGGGGAGTTTCGTCGGTAAAGAAATTCCTCCTATCGAAAACCCTGAAATTGTTCTTTTGTTGGATTCGATGGTCAGTCTCCAACAGGCTCGTGAAAATGCCGGGTTGGAAACTTCGGCTCGTCTCTCATTAAGCCGGCTTTTCCACCGGAAAGCTCACACCCTCTCGGATGCTCTGGTTTTTCGGGCGATGACGGCCAAAGATCGGGTCTGGATCGCTTTTTGGTTTATGGTTGGGTTGGCCGTAGTTGTGCTTTTTAGTGGTTTTTTTGTTGTTCGTATCTTCTTGGCGAAAGAGAGAAGGTTTCAGCGAGATAAACATCTCTTTGGGCTTAGCAGTCAGCTCTTGATGGCTCTACCCGAAGCTTTGGTGTTGTTGGATAGCTCTCTCTCTCTGAAAGTTGTCAATCGTTTAGCCGAGAGCTATTTTGGGCGAATTTCCGGTTCCTCTCAGGATCGTAATTTCGCTCTTTTTTGCCAAGATCAATCCCTGCTGAAACGTTTAGAAGACTCTTTTCAGGGTGTTGATTCGAGTTTGCATGAAAAATTTTTTGCCCAACCTGAAGAGATTTCGTTACGGCTTGACAATGGTCGTAAATGTTCGGTAATTGTTCAATGGCGCCGGCTTTATTTGGCTGAACAGAACTATCTTTTGGGGGTAATTCATAACCCTGAAGTTGATCGTCGTAAAGAGCTCAATGTCGAGCTTGCGCAAGAGCAGTTGCTGGAGCTTTCAAGTAATCTTTTTAAGGTTCAAGATGATGAGCGGCAGCATTTGGCCGATGAACTGCATGACGGTCTTTGTCAATCGCTGGCCGCATTGAAAATGCAGGTTTTCGGGATTGAGCGTCATCTGGAGAAAGTTGAATTGCAGGAAGAGTGTCGTCAGGCGCGTCAGTTTATTGCGCAAATTATTGAAGATACGAGACGTCTTTCGCATGATCTGAGTCCGGTGATTCTGGATGATCTTGGTTTAAGTGATGCTCTGGCCCACTTAGTGAATAATTTTACGGCGTTGCATAATCTTAAAGCATCGGTCGCGGTGCCTGATATTAATGATTGTTTTTCCCAGGAGACGGCGCGTAATATCTACCGCATAGTTCAGGAAGCGATCAATAACGTCGGTAAACATGCAAAGGCCTCGCTGCTGGTGTTGGAGGCTGAAATTATCGGTGATGCAGTTAGTTTCTCGGTTAAGGATGATGGAGTTGGTTTTGAGGTTGATCCCACGAAGCGGGGTCGGGCCGGAGGAGGGGGATTGGGATTGGCAAGTATGGCTCAACGGGCTCGACTTCTGGGCGGGGATTTCGAGATTGTCAGTCAGTTGGGTGATGGTTGTGAGATCAAATTTACGCTCCCGAAAAAATAGCTTGGATTCATGGTTAGCTGAATAGTGACGGATTTACTTGTAAAAAGTATTGTTTTCTGTTAATAGATACACGGTTATTGATAGAATAAACATAGAATTTATTAGGCTGCCTCTGGCGCATAACAATAAAGTTTGTAAAATCAAGGAGTTAACAGATGTTTAGAGATGAAGATGGTATCTGTAAGATAGTGCTGGCTGAGGACCATGCAATGTTGCGTCAGGGGATTAAGAAAATCATTGAAGAGGAAGAGAATCTGAAGGTGG
>JAUVDU010000405.1 GCA_030595135.1 Deltaproteobacteria bacterium
ATAGTGACAAAAAAGTTGTGGTTGTGGTCGACCCGGAGAGTGCGACATATCCGGTGATTGAATATATTTTTTTAAAAGCTAAGTAGTAATGGCATCGTAAAAATTTTTCGTGCCTCGAAGAGGCTTAACTCCAGTCAGGCGATCATCTTTAGATGTCTGACTATTTCAGGTAATACTTCACTGGTAAGGGCTTAGCGGTTTTGCCACTCCGGTTTCCTTTTCTCCAGAAATGCTTTGATGCCGTTCTGGGCATCATCTGAGAGATTGTTCATAACAATCGTATGCTTGGCGTAGTGAAAGGCTTGGGCATCGCTCATATCGGCTTGGGCGTAGAGTCCTTGTTTGCCGACGGCCAGGGCAAAACCGCTGGCTTCGGCGATCTGTTCGGCTAGTTCTGCGGTGCTTCGGTCAAGCTCCTCAAGCGGAACGACCCGATTGATGAGACCTATCTCTTTGGCCTCGGCGGCCGGAAATTCCCGACCCGTAACCAGCATCTCCATCGCCGCTTTGCGACCGATGGCTCTGGTAATAGCAACCATTGGGGTGGTGCAAAAAAGGCCGATCTTGACTCCGGGGGTAGAAAAACGAGCCCCCTCTTCGGCCACGATCAGATCACACCAAGCCGCCAATTGGCAACCAGCCGCCGTCGCAATGCCTTGAACCTGAGCAATGACGATTTGTGGTATTTCATGGATCAGCATCATCATCTTTGTACACTGATCAAAGATGAATTTATACTCCTTAACCCCGGCATCAACCATTTCGGCCAAGTAGTGACCGGCACAAAAATGACGGCCGGCGGCCTTTAATACAATTACTTTTATAGATTCGTTGTCAGCGACTTCAGTTAGCAGCGAGATGATCTCTTTGATCATTTGTACCGAGAGAGCGTTGACCTTCCCGGCGTTGTTGAGTGTTAGGTAGCCCACTGATCCTTTACTTGTAAATGAAATTTCCCGATAATCCATGATATTTTTTCCTTTATTGAAGTTTAAGGCAAAACGAAGTTAGCCGAAAGGAAACATCCTCTGGTGTTCAATCTTGGTGCAGAGATCTTGGACGACGCTAATCCCGGCATCCACAGCTTTTTGGGCCGCTTCGTTGTTTACCAGATCGAGCTGAGTCCAGATGCATTTGACATCGTCTCTGGCTAAAACGTCATCAATGACATGCGCAATAAATTCCGATTTTCTGAAGATGTCAACCATATCTATCTGCTCATCAATTTCATCAAGGCTGCGATAGACCTTTTCGCCGAGGATCTCATCTCCCTTTGGGTAGACCGGAATAATCTTGTAGCCGGCTTTTTGTAGATATCTTGCGACTTTATTGCTGTCTTTTTCTATTTTAGGAGAGAGCCCGATAATGGCAATGGTTTTAGTTTCGGTAAATATATCTTTAATCTCAACCGGTGTCGCACTGATAAGAACTTCTTTTTTTTCCATTATTTTTTCCTTTCACAAGAATTGATCCGGCTTGAGTAAACTTTTCTTTCCCGCTATCGGTGCAGAAGGATCAACCTTAACACTATGTATTAGTTATGACAACCAGTTGTTGATTATTACGGGTAGTTTTTTTTACGATAGCAATTTTTTGTAATTTCCCACGATGCGGGGACTGGGTTTAACGGTAGTTCCGGCAATCAATAGCGTTGTAGAGTCAAATTGCAACTTAACCAAGAGGTACCGGTAGCCTGTCCCCATGCGAAGCAATGGTGATGGAGTTCTCGATGTTTGTAGAAGAGAAATACAGTTAATCGGTGGCTTTTACCAATTGACTTTCACGGTTTATCATCGTAACCTGTTTCAACAAAAAAAGCCCCGCCAATTTATGGCGGGGCTTTTTTTGTGAATGTTGCTTTCGGTGGTTTTGGCTTGAGATCTGTTTAAACCTGTTTGCGGCGTCTCCGGGCAAGCAGCAAGGTGCAAAGGCCGGAACCTAGGAGCCAGACAGCGCCAGGGATGGGGACGTTAGGGCATTCAGTGGCGAAAAAACTCATATGAGAAGTTCCCTTCGTACTTAACCATGAACCCTCCATGTTGCTGCCAATTCCATCCCAAGCCAAAAGCTCATACCCACTGCCAGCCTTTACACTGAAAAAGCTTACAGCAAAAGTAGAACTCCATTCTCCTGATAATATTTCATCATCAGTGTTAAAGTTTCCATTGGTAAGAGTGATGCCGTCTGCTGTGTAAGGGAAGTTTGCGGAGCCTATTATTACGTTACCTGCATCATCCGTAAATTCTATCTTTACTGATGATACCAGCGTTGTGCACAGGCCTGCCAACAAATTGGGGTTCGCTGTTGATTCATAGTGATCGATCACAGCTTGAACCTTTGCTAGCTTGTTGTCGTTATCAGAGAGATCGGCGATTTTAAAATACCCCGCCATTGCCGGGCTTACCCCAACCAGCATCACCCAACCAACCAACAATCCCAAAATCCAGCCTTTCTTTGCTGTCTGCTTTTTCATAGTGTCCTCCTGCTGGAATTGCAAAAGATGTAAAATCTTGAAAATTTCTCTTCTCTATTACTTTTATAATAATAATAAAATTTGCCA
>JAUVDU010000265.1 GCA_030595135.1 Deltaproteobacteria bacterium
CAAGCTTTCGCAATTGGAAGCCGACAACGATGCGGTTTTTATCGCTATCGGGTCTCAGCTGGGTACGACGATGGGAGTCGAAGGTGAAGAAGAGAATTACGACGGTTATATCTCCGGGGTTCAGTACCTTTTAGATATTAACCAGGGTCGTGATCCCTATCCGGCGGGCAAGAAAGTGGTGGTTGTTGGTGGCGGTAATGTCGCAATCGACTGTGTACGCTGCTCTTTTCGTGTCGATAAGCCTGACGTTAACCTAGTCTACCGGCGTACCAAAAACGAGATGCCGGCTGATGATGTCGAGATTCACGATGCTGAAGAAGAGAAGGTAAACTTTCACTATTTGACGCATCCGGTAAAAATTCTCGCGGAAAAAGGTAAGGTTGTAGGACTTCGGTGCGTACGTATGGAACTTGGCGAACCCGATGGGAGTGGTCGTCGTCGCCCGGTACCGGTCGAAGGCTCCGAGTTTGTTATCGATTGTGATATTGTGGTTCCGGCGATCGGTCAAACCCAGGATCTCTCATTGCTCGAAGGCCGCGAAGATGTCAAAACCACGCGTTGGAGAACCATCGTTGCCGATGAAAAGACCAAACAGACAGATCAACCCAAGATTTTTTCGGCTGGTGATTGCGAAACCGGGCCTGGTGCTTTGATCACCGCATGTGCGGGTGGACGAACCGCAGCTATTACTATTGATAAAATGATTAATGGCGAGTCACTCGAGTATACTGAGGACGACGATTTTGATACTTTTTTCAATAAGGTCAAGGTTTACGATCAGTCGGAAGATTTGGGACTTCTCGGGGGCCGGGAGCGTAAGGAAATTGAAATGCTTGATCCCGATACCCGAAAAACTACAAATGATGAAGTTGAGCAGGGCTATTCGATTAATGAAGCGATGATTGAAGCTGATCGTTGTTTGCGTTGTTACCGAGTAGCGACTGTCAAAGTATAGCCATCCCGTAGTTTTTTTATGAGTGTATCAGTTTACAAGATACGTTTTAATATTGTTGTTTGATAGATAATTTCAGTAATTTTTATTTACGCAGGGAAAAACAGTATGGTCACGTTGACGATTGACGGCAAAGAAGTCACCGTCCCCCAGGGAACGACCATCCTTGAGGCGGCCAAGGGTGTTGATATCAAAATCCCGACTCTCTGTTACCACGAACGTCTGAACCCGATTGGTTCATGTCGAATGTGTGTGGTCGAGATCGAAGGGTTTACGCACCCCATGGCGGCGTGCACAACTCCGGTTGAAGATGGTATCGAGGTTACCACAAATTCAGAGAGGCTGACTCGTATACGTCAGGATTCGCTGAAATTGATCCTCGTAAATCACCCGCTTGATTGTCCGGTTTGTGACAAAGGTGGTGAGTGTCTGCTTCAGGACTTGGTCTATGAGCATGGAATTGACCAAGTTGAATACTCGGCGGCCAAGATTGAACGCGATTCCAGTTACGCGACTCCGTTGATTCGTTACTGGCCGGATCGTTGTATCATGTGTCTGCGTTGTGTCACCGCCTGTCAGGAGATAAAAGGGATTGGTGCCATCAGCATTAAGGGTGACGGATATGGAGCCCAGGTGGTGGTGGTTGATCAGGATAAATGTCAGTCTTGTGGAGAGTGTCTGCAAGTCTGTCCGACCGGAGCCCTGACCGAAGATTTAAGTCGTTATAAAGGCCGCACCTGGTTGATTGAAAGGGTACCGACGACATGTACATATTGTGGTTGTGGTTGTCAGCTTGAGCTCAACGTGCAAAATGATCGGGTTATTGCTGTGACCACGAAAGATGGCGTTGGCGTTAACCAGGGCAGCCTTTGTGTAAAAGGGCGTTTTGGTTACGAGTTCATTAATAGTGATGAGCGTCTGACAACTCCGTTGATCAGAAAAAATGGCAAATTAGAGGAAGCTGGCTGGGATGAGGCTTTAAGTCTGGTGGCTGAAAAGTTTTCCGCGATCAAGGAAGAATTTGGTGGCGGCGCGATCGGCGGCCTGACCTCAGCCCGATGCAGTAACGAAGAGAATTATCTATTTCAAAAGTTTATGCGCGCAGCGATCGGAACCAATAATGTCGATCACTGCGCCAGGCTCTGACACTCCTCTACGGTGGCCGGACTGGCCGCCACATTCGGAAGTGGAGCGATGACCAACCCGATCGCAGACGTATTAAAGTCTGAGACGGTTTTGGTAACTGGAACGAATACAACTGAAAACCATCCTATCTTTGCCAACTATCTCAAAGAAGCGGTACTTAAACACGGGACTAAGATTCTGGTTATTGATCCGCGCCGCATCGATCTGGTTGATTATTCTGAGCTCTACTTGCAGCCCAAGCCGGGAACCGATATCGCCTGGATCAACGGCATGATGCACATTATTATTAAAGAGGGTTGGGTTGCTCAAGAGTATATTGACGAGCGCTGTGAAGGCTATGAAGCCTTTGCTCAGAATCTGGAAAAATTTACGCCTGAATATGTCTCCGGCATTACCGGGTTGACCGAAGCTGAACTTTACGCCGCCGCTAAACTTTACGGTGAGGCCCGTCCGGCATCAATTCTTTATGCCATGGGCATTACCCAGCATACCTGCGGTACCGATAATGTTAAATCTCTTGGTAATCTGGCGATGCTCTGCGGTAATATGGGGGTCGAGGGTGGCGGAGTAAATCCGCTGCGCGGTCAGAATAATGTTCAGGGTGCCTGTGATATGGGCGGTCTGCCTAATGTCTATACCGGTTACCAGAAAGTTGATATTCCCGAAATCAGAGAGAAATTTGCCAAAGCCTGGGGCCTTGAAGCTGAAGCCCTTGATGACAAACCCGGGCTCGTTTTGACCGAGATGTTCCCGGCCGCCGCCGAAGGCAAAGTTAAGGCCATGTACATAATGGGTGAGAACCCGTTAGTTAGTGACCCCGACCTGACTCATATTGAACACTGTGTCAAAGCCCTTGATTTCTTTGTTGTCCAGGATATTTTTCTGACTGAGACCGCTCAGATGGCCGACGTGGTTCTGCCTGGGGTCTCTTTTGCTGAAAAAGATGGTACTTTTGTCAATTCAGAACGGATTGTCCAGCGGATTCGTAAAGCATTGACGATAGCCGGTGAGGCTCGCGAAGATAGTCATATTATTGCCGAACTCTCAACCCGTATGGGTTATGAGATGAAATACGAGAGTGCTGAAGAGATCATGCAGGAGATCGCTGAGGTGACACCTAGTTATGGTGGGATCTCATTTGAGCGAATCGCTGAAAAAGGTATTGCATGGCCCTGTCCCGATAGTGAACATCCCGGAACCCCGATTCTTCATGTAGATACTTTTGCCCGGGGCAAGGGACTCTTTTTTGCCATCGATCATCAGCCACCCGCAGAAGTGACAGATGCCGAATACCCCTTTGTTCTTTCTACCGGCCGAGTCCTCTCCCATTTCCATACCGGGACTATGACTCGTAAAGGTGAGGGCTTGAATAAAGTTCATCCTGAGATCAAGGCTGAGATCAATCCCGAAGATGCGGCTCGTTTAGGGGTTAAAGATGATGATCTTCTCTCTATCTCATCCCGACGTGGTTCCATCAAAGTTAAGGCGTGGTTGAGTGATCGCCCGGCTGCCGGGGTGGTTTTTGTGCCCTTCCATTTCCATGAAGTGGCGGTTAACCGTTTAACC
>JAUVDU010000356.1 GCA_030595135.1 Deltaproteobacteria bacterium
AAAGATTATTGCCCTGATAACTATCTTTTCAGTATTGAGTTTAGGCCCTCAGACGCTCTGGGCTCAGGAAAGCAACAAACACGATCATCATCAGGATGCAGACAAGCATAACCACGACGACCATCAGGACTGCGACCTTCACGATCATCAAGATAACGATCACCATGATGAAGCAAGCCATAAAAGCAGCAGTCACAAAGAGGAAGGACTTCATAATAGCCACGACAGCCATGACAGCCACGATCAACATAGTGAAGAAAAACATGATGATCACTCCAACTGCAATCATGGTCATGACCACGCAAGTCCTGATCCCGGCCTCTTAGCGGCGGCGATTCCGGAGAGTTGTCCTGACTCAGTCGTCAGTATGTCGGCTGCAGAGATGAAGCGTTTTGGCATTGTCGTTGAAAAGGCAACAACCAACAATCTGGAAGTTTCAGTCAAAGTGCGGGGGGAGATTACGCTCAATAGTGACCGCACAGCCCATATCGTCCCCCGGGTATCCGGCATTGTTTTAAAGGTTTACCGCACCCTTGGAGATTTTGTTGAAAAAGGGGGCGTTATGGCAATCATCGAAAGTCGGGAACTGGCAGATACCAAGACCGATTATCTGAGCGCCATCAAACATCTCGAATTAGCTGAAATCGTTTTTCAGCGTGAAAAAAAATTACGGCGCAAAAAAGTCAGCTCCGAGCAAGATCACCTGGCCGCCAAGCAGGCTTTCGCCGAAACTGAAATCACGCTGAAAAATTGTGAACAGAGGCTGAAAATCTTAGGCTTCAATAAAACTGACCTCAAGAAACTGTCGTCCGAACCGGCTACCGAGTTGAGCCGGTTTGCGGTACGCTCCCCCTTTACCGGCCACATCATTAAGAAAGATATTGCTCTGGGTGAGGTAATCACGGATACGAAAGAGATATTTGTTGTAGCTGACCTGACTACCGTTTGGGTCGATCTTGACCTCTATCGCAAAGATGCCGACAGCGTAAAAAAAGGTCAGAAAGTATTCATCACACTGCCCTCGCAAAGGCGGCAGCTTGCGGCTGTTATTGATTACGTCGCCCCTCTGGTTGATGAAAGCACCCGCACCACCATGGCCCGGGTCATCATCAACAATGAGGATGAGGAGTTACGTCCCGGCACTTTTGTCACAGCTGAAATTGTGACAAAAGAGATTGAGGCCGGGGTGGTTGTCGATAGAGATATTCTGCAAGAAGTCGGTGACCAAGCTTGCGTTTTTGTTCAGGATGAACACGGTTTTGAGCCCCGTCCAGTACGTCTGGGCGAAACTAATGCGAGAAAGGTGGAGATCATCGCCGGACTTTCTCCGGGTGAGTTGGTGGTCGTAAAAAACGGTTTCCGCCTCAAAGCGGCCCTGGAAACCGGCGTTGGTTCCGGCTGCGGCACCCCCGGCCATGTTCATTAAATAAAGCAAGGAGTTCATAAATAAATGATTGCAAAACTTGTACAGTTTTCACTGAAATATAAGCTTTTGGTGCTTATCCTTTTTTTAACGGTCTGTAGTGCCGGGGCCTTGTCATTTACGCGTATGTCAATTGATGCTTTTCCCGACATCAGCCCAAATCTGGTTCAGGTTTTTGCTGAAGTTGAGGGGATGGCGGCCGAAGAGTGCGAACAGTTTGTCACGCGCCCGGTCGAAGTCATCATGCGCGGAATCCCCGGTGTCACTAAAATCCGTTCCCTCTCATCATTTGGTCTGGCGACCATCAATATCTACTTTGACGATAAAACCGACATCTATCGTTCCCGGCAACTGGTTTCTGAACGACTCAAAGAGGCGGAGGAAGCAATTCCCGAAGGGGTAATGCCGCACGGTCTCAAGATGGGTGCCATCGTCAGCGGCATGGGTAAGATCTTAGGTTACTATTTAGAAGCCGGCGACTATGACATTACCGAGCTGCGCACCCTGCAGGAGTGGATTGTTAAACGTGAGCTGCAGACCGTGCCCGGGGTTGCCAAAGTCATCAGTCAGGGCGGCCATGTCCGTCAATACCAGATTAAAGTCGATCCGGATCTTTTGACCGCCTATAATTTGACTTTAGATGAAGTGATTTCAGCCGTCCGTCGCAATAATCACAATCTCGGGGCCGGGATTATCGAGCGCGGTTCGGAAGAGTTGATCGTGCGCAGCCTCGGCCTGATCGGCTCACTCGATGATCTTAAAAATACGGTGATTACGACCCGCGAAAAGCGGCCAATTTTTATCAGCGACATCGCCACCGTTGAAAAGGGAAAAGCTTTTCGGCGAGGAGTCTCGCTGCTCAATGCCGACAAAGAGATTGTCAGCGGCACCATCTACAAAACCCATGGCGCCAACTCCTTTGCGGTTATCGGTGAGGTCAAAGAACGGCTTGAAAAAATCAACCGGTCGCTGCCGCAAGGTGTAAAAGTCGTCACCTACTACGACCAGGCCGACCTGGTCAAAAACAGCATCAACACTGTGCGCAACGCCCTCTCTCTCGGTCTTTTGATGATCTCCATCGTCACCTTAGTTTTTTTACGTAATTGGCGTAATTCACTGGTGGTTGTCGGAGCCCTACCTTTTGCGACCCTCTTTGCCGCAACCCTGCTCTATTATCGGGGGATTCCCGGCGATCTCCTCTCTTTTGGCGGTATTGCCATCGCCTTGGGGATGATCGTTGACGCGACCATCATCATGGTCGAAAGATTGCAATCGGCTTTTGCCACGACCAGTGAAAAGGCCTCACCCGGCACCCTGATTCTACGTGCCGCCCAAGAGGTTGCGACGCCCATATTTTTTGCCAGTGCGATCATCATCATCGTCTTTTTGCCGATCTTTACGTTAGGCGAAGTTGAAGGCAAAATGTTTCGCCCGCTGGCGATCGCGGTTACCGCAACCATGATCGGAGC
>JAUVDU010000165.1 GCA_030595135.1 Deltaproteobacteria bacterium
AAAGATTAGTATTTGACAATGAGCTATTTTTTAATTACTATTTGATAGGATGAGACGAAATACGAACTACTGAACACCCTTACCACTCGTACTGGAATGGAGATGAGATTGCAAACACCTACTACACCCTACACCAAAGCGAAAATTGCTGGAATATTGGCTGAAACCGGGAGGATCTTCGCATCCATTCAGGCCACTCTCAAAGGGATTAACAATCCGGCAATCGTCATTTCCAGCTCCGCTGTAAAAGAGGGTAAAAGCATCTTTGCCGCCGGACTTGGAATTGTTGCGGCCCGCAACCTTAAAGGTAAAGTATTGCTTATTGACTGTCACTGGCATGCGCCGAATCTCCATACATTTTTTGACCTCAAAACAAATTTCAACCTTACAGAAAGTATGGCCAACGACAGCCTCCACGAACAAGTAATGACGACTCCGTACAACAACCTTGAATTATTACCGGCACCCATCCAGCAAAAAAAACTGGGAACCACTAATGATGCCCTTGAAATCATTCGTCACCTACGCAACGATTACGCCCTGACCATCGTTGACAGTGCCGCCATACTTTCAGCCAACCGCAATATGATCGACCCGATCTCCCTGGCCACAGAAACAGATGGATTGGCTCTTACCGTCATGGCCAACAAAACTCCCCGGCAGATGGTCAAAAAAGCCCAAACTATGCTTGAAGTTTCAGGGGCTCGCATTCTAGGCTTGATCGTCAATCAATATTGTAATCCAATGGCAACTTAAATCTTAAAATTGTAATCATATATAGACCCAACCTCTATGAGAGGAAAAGCTTATGCTCTTCAATTTACGACGTTATATCTATGCTCTTACACAACGTTCGCTCTGGTTGATTCTCGCTCTGATTCCTTTGGCAACCTATTTGCTTATTACTGGTATTAAAGCTGATCGTTTTACGTTGAGCCGCTCTCTGCAGGTCAGCCCTGACTATCCGGTTGCCGTCACCACCAGTCCGGTAGATACAATCTCCCTGAACAGTCTGGTAACGACGCCCAACTACTTTTTTACCGACCGTTTGGCTTTAGCCAGCTGGAAGCGTTTTGCTGAAACCGATCCCGGCCTGGTAACATATAACTTTAAAGATAAAAACACCATGCTGGCGGCAATTGAATCGCTCTCACTGGTTCTCGACAAGAATGAGCAATTGCAACTCGGTTACTACGGCCCGGATACCGAACTTGGAATCCAGCTGATCAATTTTTATATGAATCGCCTTTTGAGTCGCCTGCGAGCCGGTTATCACCGACAGTCGGCAACCATTCTGAAGGCAAAAAATTACGCTCTACCGATAGAGCTGCAACTTGACAAAACTAAACTGAAACAAACCGAACACCATGCTTGGTGGCGAAGCGAAAGACTGGAACCGGCAACAATTATCACCCTGCTACCCTTTGTTTTCGCTCTAATAATCATCGGTTTTCGGGAATTTTTAGATCCATCATTTAAATCGGGCCGTCAAGCAGCTCGTTATCTTAATCTGCCGATACTTGGTTTTATCCCCTCTCTGGATCCCATCATCAACAACCTTCAAGAGGGGAGCAGCAAGGCCGTCAGCCCCTAGGAGGTAAAAAGAGATGAAAAAAAGAGATAAACATAAACTTACCCGGTTGATTTTTCTGTTGGTCGCGGCCTTTGCATTGACCCTATTTTCGACAAATTCCACAAGTGCCAACAGCAACGCACAAGTTCAAACCGACGGCCTCTCCGACACTGCTGGAGCAACCAGCGGAGCCACAATTTTGGTTGACCAAAAAATCATTGGAGCCGAACCAACAGCAACCGCTAACGTTACTATGGAGTGGGATCCCAACCAGGAAGATTCGGTAACCGGCTATCTCCTCTACTACGGAAATGCCAGCGGTAAATACCTTCCGCCGATTGATGTTGGCCTTATGACCACCCACACGATTCATGATTTGAGCACAAAACAAAAATGGTTTTTTGCCGTCAAGGCTTATGACGCTGATGGCAACCAAAGTGACTACTCTAATGAAGTAACTAAAGAGCAGCTCATTGATACCAGTGTAACCGCTTCATCCGCCATGTCATTTACCCACAACCCCCTTGCACTTAACCAGGATTTCGGTGACGAGAGTAATTCTTCATCAAGAACCAACCCCCAACCTGAAAATATCCAAGAAAATTCCGGAGCCGGAAAAATTGTTGCCGGCACCGGCCCCTGGCCAAGCAATGGCGGCTGGATCAAGACCCTCACCGACGATTACTTCCACGACCACTGGAGCCGGTCAGGTTGGCCATACTACAACAATCTCAGTGGTGAATCAAGAGTCGCCAGAGGAGATATCGACGGCGATGGCAAGGATGAAATCATTATTGGCATGGGTCCTGTAAGCGGCGATCAAATTGCGCCTTCTGGACATTTTCAGGTTCTTGATGACAACTATCGGCACCTCTTTTGGGGTCAGGTCAAATGGTGGGGCTACAATGAAGAAAATGGAGAAACTTGGCCCGCATGTGGGGATCTTGATGGGGATGGTAAAGATGAAATCCTGATCGGCCTGGGCAAAGGGGGTATGGGTATTATTGAGGTTTTTACAGTAAGCAACAACCAACTTAATCATTTCTCATGGATATCCTCAAGCTGGGATGAATATAATTCGGCCCAGGGTGAAGTCCGCCCGACCAGCGGGGATCTTGACGGTGACGGTAAGGATGATATTATCGTCGGTTTTGGCCCGATAGCGGACAACCCCGAAATCCCCGGCGGCACTTATGAAATCATCTCCGGCGACGGCATGCACATGGCTTGGGGAGAAGTCGGTTGGAATGATTACAACCAACTCAACGGCGAAAGTCGTCCGGTAATCGGCGACCTTAACGGCGACGGTACCAACGAAATCATCATCGGCTTGGGCGCTGGGGCCAATGGAGCTTTTGAAATCCAGAAATACAATGACGGAAATCCCACCAATCAAGCTTGGCTGGAGACCCCCTGGTGGCAGGAATACAACGAAACATCGGGTGAAACTCGTCCCGCCGTCGGCAACCTTGACGGTGATGAGGCCGATGAACTGGTTATTGCTTTAGGCCCGGGAGGTGGCGGCTGGATCCATCTCTTTGATGATCAGGAAAGCGGTTACAACCATTACATCAGCCTGCAACTCTGGCCCGAAGAGTACAATCTCAACAATGGTGCAAGCTGGGTAACTATTCAGGAAGGAACAGAGTAATAACAGGTCAGCCCTTTTTCCACCTCTTCTTGAGATAAATCATCAAGATCGAAATCGCGGCCGGAGTTACACCGGCCAACCGGGACGCCTGGCCCAGAGAGAGAGGCCGGATATCTTGTAGGATATGAGACATTTCGATGGTTAATCCCGGGATATCACGATAATCGAAATCAGCCGGAATTTTCATCTTCTCCAGATGTTTAAACTTCTCCACGGCCTGCATCTGACGCTTGATATAACCTTCATATTTAATCTGAATTTCAGTTTGCCGCCGAGCCGGCGGCCCCAGCCGGTTCCCGAGATCAGCCACATCTCTGGAACACTCCTCCAGATCAGCCCAGCGCACCTGCGGCCTTTTGAGCAGTTCAGCCGCCATGACACTCTGTTTCAAGGGCGGGGTCGCAAGACGCTCAAGGGTGGCTTTTGCCGCCTCCGGCTTGATCCTGATGGCATTAAGCCTGCGTTTGCCCTCCTCAGTTCGAGCTTTTTTCTCAACCGCCATTTCAAGTTGCAATTTGTCCACCAATCCCAACTCAAAAGCCCGCTCGGTTAATCTAAGGTCGGCATTATCCTCGCGCAAAAGAAGACGGTACTCGGCCCGGGAAGTAAACATACGATAGGGTTCTTTAGTGCCGCGACTAATCAGATCATCAATCATCACGGCGGCATAGGCTTGCGAACGATCCAAAAGGAAAGGTTCCAGCTTTTTCACTTTACAAGCCGCATTGATCCCGGCAATAATTCCTTGAGCCGCCGCCTCCTCATAACCGGAAGTTCCGTTAATCTGGCCGGCAAGGTAGAGACCTTCAATCATTTTTGTCTCTAAAGTCGCTTTCAGCTGGGTGGGCTCAATAAAATCGTATTCAATCGCATAAGCCGGACGCATAACTACGGCATCCTCTAAACCCGGCACCGTATGAAAAAGTTCCTGCTGGACTTCGACCGGCAGACAGTTACCCAAACCCTTGACGTAAATCTCTTCGCTCTCATAACCTTCCGGTTCCAGCGTCACCTGATGACTCTCATGATGAGGAAATTTGACAATTTTATCCTCAAGCGAAGGACAATAACGGGCACTGACTCCCGTAATCGTACCATTATAAAGAGGCGAAAGGTGCAGACTATCCCGCATCAAGGTATGAGTTTTGGCCGTTGTTCGCGTCATGAAACAGGGCAATTGCCGCTGTTTTACAGACTCAGTCAAAACTGAAAAAGGGCGAGGCTCGGGATCACCATCCTGGCGCTCAAGTTGACTGAAATCGATTGAGCGGCGTAACATCCGAGGCGGGGTTCCGGTCTTCATCCGACCTAATTTAAAGCCCAGATTTTTAAGATCTTGAGCTAACGCCTGGGCCGCAAACTCACCGGTTCGGCCGGCCGCCTGACGAAAAGAACCGATATGGATAAGACCGTTAAGGAAGGTACCGGTTGTCACAATTACAGTTTTGGCCCGATGTTGAAAACCGGTTTCATCGATCACTCCGGTAACTCTGCCATTTTCAATGAACAAGCGCTCAATCATCGCCTGGCGCACCTCAATCCCAGGCTGATTTTCAAGCCAGTGTTTCATGGCCCGATGATAGAGCAATTTGTCACACTGCACCCGGCTACCTTGAACCGCTGGCCCTTTTGAGGTATTTAAAATCCGAAACTGAATCCCGCAGCCATCGGTAACCCGAGCCATGGCCCCGCCCAAAGCATCAATCTCTTTGACCAGATGACCTTTGGCCAGTCCACCAATTGCAGGATTGCAAGACATCTGAGCAACCGTATCAAGATTGAGACAAAATACAAGAACCTGAAGCCCCATCCGCGCCGCCGCCAAAGCGGCCTCACAACCGGCATGGCCCGCCCCGATAACA
>JAUVDU010000240.1 GCA_030595135.1 Deltaproteobacteria bacterium
GGATGCTGCTGCACCTCCTGCGGGGGGCCTTCAGCAATCTTCTGGCCGAAATTAAGCACCATGATCCGGTCGGATATATCCATAATCATCCGCATGTCATGTTCGATAATAATAATTGTCAGATCGCGCTCTTCCTGAATATCGAGAATAAAACGAACCATATCTTCGGTCTCTTCGGCATTCATGCCGGCTACCGGTTCATCCATTAACAAAATTTTGGGGTACATGGCCAGGGCTCGGGCGAGCTCGACCCTTTTTTGCAGACCATAAGATAGGGTGCTGACCGGTTGCTTGCGGATATGTTCAATCTCAAGAAAATCGATGATACTGTTTTCGATCTCTTCTCTTAGCTCCATCTCTTCTCGATGGGCTCGCCCCCAGTAGAAAGCTGCCCCTAAAAGCCCGGTCTGCAAATGTGCGTGAGATCCCAACTTGATGTTATCAAGCACGGTCATACCGCGAAAAAGAGCGATATTCTGGAAGGTTCGAGCCAGCCCCATAGCCGCGCGACGATCAGGAGAGATATAAGAAATGTTGGTTTGATCAAAGACGATCTCACCTTTTTGCGGTTGATAAAAACCACCCAGACAATTTAAAATCGACGTCTTACCAGCTCCATTAGGGCCGATAATGGCGTAAATTTCACCACTATTGACGGAAAAACCGACATCATGCAGAACCTGCAGACCACCAAATGAGAGATGCAAATTATTTACTTCAAGAATTGCCATAAACTCTTTGTAACTATTCAGCGTAAGTAGAAAAACACCTAATATTGATGGATTTCAGTAAATTCTGGGGACATAACCTGATTCTCCGAAGGAAATCGGGATTGTGTCCCCGGAATTTACGGGTTGGCTGAATAGTTACAACTCTTTTTGCTCAGGAAAAAACTGAAAAACCGGGACGAAGAGAATAATAGCGAAAATCAAAGAGGCTGTAAATCGGTGATCGGTATATTTTGATGTAGGTAAAAAGAGGAAAGTTTTTAGGTTTTTCACCTACAGACAGAAACTGCAGGTAGAGGAACAATCAGAGCAAATCTTTGCCCACATTATTGACTTCATAAATATTGGCAATTATAATAGTAATTGTAACTATTGATGTTACGACTAGCACAACAAATTAAGGGCTCGCTCAAAGGAGGTAATCATGCAGATTGACAGCTACATATCCGCCACTAAGGCAAAGCCCGAACTACTTGAAATGATACGCCTTATTGACGATAGTGATGACACCATAGCTATCACTAAAAATGGTATACCGAAGGTCGTCGCCATGTCCATGGATCAATACGAAGCTATGCGCGAAACTATGATAATTATGGCTGACGAAGATATGATGAGGGAAGAAGAAAAGACATTGCTTGATTGAGTAGGGATTAATTTAACCTGCCGGGTCGGATTAATGACGAGATAGTCGTTAGCCGTAGGTTGGGTTATCGTAAAAAAACATAACCCAACCTACGGAGCTTGCATATATTTTACGGGTAACTTCGCCCCTTACCCATTATCCAGATCCAGGTCACTTACTTTTTGCCAGGTTTTATCAAGATTGTATTTAATTTTTTTGGTCACAATTTCGGCTGTTTTTTCACCAAGATCGACTTCATAGACAACTCCCTCCTGGTTAACGGCAAACGTCATGATTCCTGAAGCCCCATATTTTGCCGGATATGCGATCAAACCAAACCCTAAGATCATACTGCCGTTGACAACATAGTCATAAGCGCCGCCGGGAGCCTTTTCTCCTTGGCGGGTGACAATTCTATAGTAATAGCCATTATAAGGTTGGGGCTTATTGGAGTCTACATCATAGCCTTCACTCCTAACCTCGGCAATTAAGGGGCCAAACGGGCTCAGCTCTTCGCCCTCTTTTACCGACCAGTACAAACCATTCTTCTTGCCTTCATCACTCTTAAACTGCTGGGCAAACTCAAGAACTCCATCTCCATCACGATCTTTACTCGCGTACTCAAGCTGAGCCTCGACATAGGCCTGCATTACCTGAATAACATTTAGCTCATGCCCACCTATTCTGCGATTCAAAATCTCTTCCTTACCGGCCGCAACATCGAAAAACCAGTTTTTATCATTTTTCACGACGGGAATCGGGAACGGCCAGTCATCGATTCCGATAAAAAGGGTTGCCGAGGTCGGACTCACCATCTCAAGACGGTGTTTTTCATCATATTTCCTGATGAAATCAGCCGCCCCTTCTTTTCCTTCAACCTCATCACCGGAAAAAATAATTTCTTCGGCATCCGGCCCCAAAATAGCCAGGGCTTTTACCGCATCATACTCCCGGACGGCGACAACAATAGTCGTGACTGCAGCCTCGGGCGAATTGAAACCTTGACCTTGAGGGCTGGTATTTTCGGCAAAACCATCGCCGACATTCATTATTGTAAAAATCATCACCGCCAGCACCATAAACCATAAGCCCCAGACGCTTCGTATTGATCTATTTTCCAGACAACCAGTCATAGTAATATTCTCCATCTCAATTTGTTTTTTTACGCCCCAATGGAAGTGCCCTTGGGGTGCACATCTATCAACCAGCAAACATCCAACTATCAACGACGACCGCCTCCACCTCGATGACCACCACCGCCGCTTCGGTTAAAACTGCGGCTACGACTGGCACCGCCCCGTTGACTCATCTGGCTCGCCCGCTGCCCGGAGCCGGAGCTTTTGAAAGCATTGGAGCGCTGTGGCTGAGAACGCTTGGCTGAAGAAGGCTGGCGACCGGATAAATCTCGCTTGTTGGTAGTAGACGGCCGGGAAACTCTTTGGTTAGCGCTTCGGTTCTGTTTTTGCTTGGCGGGTCGGCTAACATTATTTTTTAGGCTCTGCTGTTTAACTGAATCGCGGGTTTTGCGATCAAGCCCTTGCCCGCTGCGGCCACGGCTGAGATCTCTCTGTTTGGCGGCTCGGTTGGACTGGCCGAAATTTTTCCGCGCGGTTTTATTATTGTAAGCTACCCCCTGCCGGTGTTTGGGATTATGTTTCCAGGACTGACCTTTACCGCCACCGCCAATATTAACATTTTTGTTAATATTGTTAGTACGATTAATGTTTATATCAATATCGCCACGCCGCCAATTGGGGCGACACCAACCGCCAATCCCGATGCCGACAACAACTCCGACACCGAATCCATAACGCGGAGGTGGCGGGTACCAGACATATGGCGGATAGCGAGGATACCACCACGAACCATAAACGTAGGTGCAACTGTAGGATGGTACGTAAACAACCTCGGGGTTGACGGATTCAATAATAATAATTTTCTCTTCAACAACAACCTTCTGTTCCTCAGTTGTTTTCAGGTTGCCCTCTTCCTGGGCCTTGGCGCGGAGGGTCTGCACCATATCCATAACCGCTTTCTGATCATCGAGAAAATAGTCGCCTAATCTTTTTGTGGCGTCAAGGTTGTCACTCATTGAAGCCAGAACCGTGGGAAAATAACAGAGTGATTTCACACTGACATCCCACTCTTTTTCCTTTAAAACTTTATCCAGCGCATCTTCTTTGAGGCTGGAATTTTCCTTAACAAAACGGGCCGCCTCAACTATCTCCAGAGGATAGGTTGCTGCCATAAACATCTGCGCCAACAACGTGTCCGGGTAGAGCGCTATCGGAGCCAGAATCTGGGCCAGCTCTTCCTGGCTGGCAGACTCTCCAGAACTAACACTACTCTCCGAACTTGGGGCCGGAGCCTCTGCCGCCGAGGCGTTTCGAACCATAACCAAAGTTGACAGTAAAAAGCTGAAAGCCACAAAAAGAGTCAGTATCTGTAGATAATTTTTACATTTTCTCATAAAATTCCCTCTTTAGTCACGAGTGCAAACTAAACTTATTAAGTTTTATTACATCAGGTTTGATTTTATATCTACTAAAAAATGATTGGAGA
>JAUVDU010000360.1 GCA_030595135.1 Deltaproteobacteria bacterium
TCACCCTTTTCCGTGCTCACCACCTCAAGCTCTTCCGGTTTGACTTTCTGACCCCGAGCAAAACCGATACCGGCTTTGCTCGGTTGGTCGTTCTCGTCAAAAGCGATGCGCTTGGCTGGCCCCATATTTTCAACTACGCGATCTTCCTGGGCTGCAGCCAGAGATTTAACCTGGAGAGTGAGGCGCCGAGGGGTTGCCATGATGGTGATTTCACCATGATCGAGGCGCAGACGGGTGAGCATCTTTTGCGCCTGGGTTTTCATGTCGACAAAAGCTTTGCTTAAAAAACCGGCCGGAATCTCTTCGGTGCCGATTTCAAGGAGGAGGTCTTGGGTCATATCTTTTTACCTGTCCAGCCGTAAGCTGGGTGAAATGGTGATGGGGTTTATTTGGCCAGGAGTTCTTTTATTTTACTTTCCAGTTTGTTGGCGATTTCGGCATTGAAACCGACGACTTTAAACTCGATCGATGGCTGCTTGCTGAGTAAAATTATGGTCGGCAGGGAGCTGATGCCTAAATCTTTGGTGATCGGTTTTTTATCGCCCATAGCAATCGGGTAGGGGATGTGGTTGCGTTTAACGAACTCTTCAACATCAGATTGATCACCTTGATCAAGACTTACGCCGATTATTTCCAACCCCTGGTCTTTGTAGGTTTCATAAAGTGTGACCAGATGCGGGATTGCAGCCCGACATGGAGCACACCAAGTCGCCCAGAAATCGAGAACTACGACTTTTCCTTTAAGACTGTCTCGGGTCAGGGTTTGACCATCCAGCGAAGTCAGGGAGAAATCGGGTACGACTTTCGGCACTTTGGCTTTTTTCGGCCCGCTATCGCCGCAACCTGTGAGCAGGGCGGCGATAAACAGAGTCAAGCAGAACGTAATTAAACAGCGGCGAGGTGATTTGCGAGTGAAAAATCTGGACATGTTCTTTTCGCTCCAAGCGATTTGTATTTAAAAGTCAAATTAATAATAGTTGTGTTTTGTTTTAACCACAGAGAGCGCAGAGTTCACAGAGAAAAAACAGCAGTTCTCTGTGAACTCTGTGCTCTCTGTGGTAATTTGCAACCTGACTTACAATGGTTGATTTGTAGTTTTGACAAATACTTTAAGCGAAGTCGAATATATTCAATTTATATTAAACTCCGGCCAGCATTTTTTCCAGATTATCTTTAGAGGTTAGACCAACAACCTTATCAACCTCTTTGCCCAGATTAAAAAGAATTATTGTCGGGATACCACGTACTCCGTATTTGGCTGGAGTTTTCGGGTTTTCATCAACATTAATTTTGACGACCTTGATTTTGTCGCTGTTTTCTCCGGCAAATTCGTCAAGAATCGGGGCGATCGACGCACAGGGGCCGCACCATGTGGCGTAAAAGTCAATCAGGACGGGGATTTTTGAACTTACAAGCAACTCGGCGAAACTTTCATCGGTAACCATTTCAACATTGTCTGACATCTTTAGTTCTCCTTAAATAATTAGTCTGAAATTTTGAATAATTGTTAAATAAAAAATCTTAAAATTTTTAACGGTCCCGGCTCAGTACGTAGTCGGTAATAAAATGCAGGGCCTCTCTTTCCGGCGACGGTGGAAATTCATTTAAAATAGTGTGGGCTTTTTCCAGGTGACTGTCGGCTTTACGGCTGGTGAATTCAAGACTATGGTAGTTTTTCATGAGAGTGTGGACAAAATCAAAGTCCTGGGGGCTGACATAGTCGGCGCTGATAATTTCCTTGATTCGCTCTTGCTCTTTAAGGCTAGCATGTTGCAGGGTGTGAATCAGGGGCAGAGTGACTTTACCTTCTTCAAGATCAATGCCAATAGTTTTGCCCAGATCTTCCTCGCAGGAGGTGTAGTCAAGGATGTCATCAATCATCTGAAAAGCGATTCCGAGACAGTTGCCGAACTCCTTCATCTTAACTTGGAGATCCGGTTCGGCTCTGGCTGTAATGGCTCCGATTTCACTGGCGCTGGCCATCAGGATGGCGGTTTTGCCATCAATTATTTTTATGTAATCATCTTCGGTGGTGGTGACATCGGCAGTTTTCATAAGCTCAAGGATTTCGCCTTCAGCCAGTCTTTTGGTCGCTGTCGACAACGATTTAAGGGTTGCCAGTGAGCCTTGGTCAACAGCCAGATCAAAGGCCATAGCGAAGAGAAAGTCACCAACCAGCACTGAGGCTTCGTTGCCCCAAATCGTATTGGCTGCCGCCAAACCACGACGCATATCAGCTTCATCAACGACATCGTCATGGAGTAGGGTTGCAGTGTGGATAAATTCGATGGCGGCTGCCAGCAGGGTTCCGCTTTTGCGGTCGCCTCCGAGCATGCCGCAGGTCAGGATGAGCAGGGCCGGGCGCAGACGTTTGCCGCCACTTAAGATGATGTGTTCGCCGATCTTGGGGATTAGAGCAATATCCGATCCCAGATAGCGGGAGAAGGCAGCCTCGGTCTCTTTAAGCTCCTCTTCGATGAGTTTAAAGACCTGATTGATATGCGTGAAAGATGACATGTGTGGGAGGGGGTTATCTCATGGTTTAAGGTTGTTGGTTAGTTAATCTCTAACTCCTTTTTGATTGTCAAGAACCGCTATCTATAGCGTAAAATAGCGAAGCTGTCAAAAAAAAAGTCTCTTTTGAACTAAAGTTTCCTATAATTTTTTATAAACAAAACCCCGCATGCCTCAAGCTATCATTCGCAGCAAGGTCTTAACGAAAGATTTTTGTGGTCTTTGTGCTGGAACAGGGCAAATCGATTGAAAATTATGATCCAATAAAGTGAGCTATAGTGCCTAAAGTACTTAAAGTTAAGATGCATACAATTGAACCATACTACCAGTGGAGGGATATGTATATC
>JAUVDU010000409.1 GCA_030595135.1 Deltaproteobacteria bacterium
CTTCCTCTTTTACCCCCTTTTCAATATCTTTAAGATAGCTGTGCGCACTTTGTAGATAATCATCAAGCAACTCATGATAGAGTTCGAGATCACCGTCAAGTTTTTCCAGGAAAGCATCACGGTCAAAGAGTTTTGTGTCGCGAACCAAATTGCTCTCTTCTCCCTGAGAAAAATCGTCAGATTCCGTCTCTTCTTCAATAAAATCATCCTTAAAACCATTTTCCTGGTCAAAGTTATCATCTTTTAAGGAGTGATCTTTAAGATTCTCTATGGCTCTGGTTAAAACTTCATTGAGTTGTTCCAGTCTTACCGGTTTAGTGAGGAAATCATTCATGCCGGCGGCCAGGCAACGATCTTTATCGCTTTTTAAAGCATGTGCAGTCATTGCAATAATCATTACCTTGGGGTTGATGGTCGTGGTCATCCGGCTGCGAATCTGTTTGGTTGTTTCATAACCATCCATCTCCGGCATCTGGATATCCATAAAAACCAGATCATAATGAGCTGCACCCAAGGCGGCCAGGGCTTCAACCCCATTCCCGGCGGTAGTGCATGAAACGCCGAGTTTTGAGAGCATTTTTGAACCTACCTTGATGTTGACCTTGTTATCATCAACCAGCAGGATGCGGAGTTGTTGACGTTTTTCCTCAAAATCATGCTGGGATTCAGGCGTCTCGATGCTTTTGTCGTCAAGAAGTTTTTTACCCATACAACGGGCCAGTTGTTCGTAGAAAAGTGATCTTTTTATAGGTGAAGGAATGATCGTATCATAATTCTCAGGTGGTGCCGTGTTTGCTGCCGTTAAGGCGATTATAAATTGGGGCTGTAAAAGCATTGCTAGAGTATTTTTGAGGTTACAGGGTTCAATTTGTTGTGAGAGATCAGCAATGATCATGGCGTAGGGTCTTTTCTCTGTTTGGGCTTCATACAAATGTTGATTAAGAGATGGAAAAGAATCAGCTCGATCAATTTCACAGCCTAAAGCTAGAAGGTGTTGTTCGACGACTTGACCGGCAGGTTGTAACTCTGGTTCAATATTGTCTATGGGAGGGGTAAAGAGGAGGAATCGGTGCTCCCGGAAAAATATTGCCTGGGCTGGGGGAGCCGATTCCGGGTCACGACGTAGAGTCACTGTGAACCAGAAAGTTGAACCGTGTCTCCACAGACTTTTAATGCCGATTTCACCACCCATTAACTCAGCCAGCTGTTTCGAGATCGCCAGGCCTAAACCGGTGCCGCCAAACTCTCTGGTGGTTGAGGAGTCAACCTGTGAAAATGATTGAAAGAGACGGCTGATGCGGTCTTCAGGAATACCGATACCGGTGTCGGTGACTTGAAAAAGCAGTTTGACCTCATTTTCTTCCTCGTATTCCAGTGAAACTCTGACAATAATTCCCCCTTTTTCCGTAAATTTTATCGCATTATTAGCCAGGTTTATCAGAATTTGGCGCAAGCGTACCGGATCTCCATGGAGCTGCTCAGGGATGCGATGGTCGACAATACAGTGGAAGAAGAGATTTTTTTCAGCCGTTTTAAGAGAGAGGAGGCCGAGTAGATCATCGGTTGTTTCGCGAACTTGAAAAGGGATCTCCTCAAGTTCGAGTTTGTTGGCTTCAATTTTGGAGTAGTCAAGGATGTCATTAATGATGTGGAGCAGTCCTTCACCATTTTTAATGATGATATTTAAGTAGTCACGCTGGTCGTAATCAAGTTGGGTGTCGAGCAACAGAGAAGAGAAGCCGATGATGGCATTCATCGGTGTCCTGATCTCATGACTCATATTGGCGAGAAATTCACTTTTAGCGACATCTGCAAGTTCGGCATCAAGAGTCATGCGATTGGCTCGCTGGATTGCCAGTTCAAGTTGTTCATTGATTTCATCAGCTTCTCCGGTGGCTCGGCGCAGGGCGGTGCGGTCGTGCAGGGTGGCGGAGAAAAATTGTTGTTTTTGATCTTCTTTGATATGAGCGATCAGAATTAGATGGCAGATAAGGTTGCTAAATGGGGTGACAACTTCGATTTCACCTTGCCACTGGCCGCTCTTGACCGCCAGAGGTAGTGCTTCTTTCTCTATGGTGAGGCGATCTTTTTCCGGAAATATCTGAAAAAAAGACAAGGGTGAAAGATCTTCATTTTCCTGAATACCGAGAATTCGTCGACCCGACGGGTTGAGATAGGTCATGGAACCATCTTCAGTAAACATGACCACCGGGTTCGGCGATATTTCAATGATCTCAATGAGACGGTTTTTCTCTTCCCTGACCCGCAAAACTTCTGAACCTTCTCCCGAGGGGCTCTGTTTATTCGCAGAGATCAGCTGTTGTTGTAAGCTCCTGATTTCGGCTTCAATTTGGGCAATGCCAGGATTTTGATTTTTTTTCATAACCATTAGCCTTTTCGCAAGAGTTCAGCCAATAGACTTATCGGATGTGCGGTTTGCCATTGGCTGTTGGCGACTACCGCTCCTTCAGTCAGTTGTAAAAGGCATCCGGGACAGCCACTGGTGACAATCTCGGCGCCACTGGT
>JAUVDU010000174.1 GCA_030595135.1 Deltaproteobacteria bacterium
TTTGCTGAGTATGGATATTATTCTGCCCCACCAGGCTGCACATCCTTACCGGGTACCGGCAAAACGATTTGGTTATATTTTACGAGTCGCCAAAGAGCGCTATAAAGATACCAGTTTGGATTTAGGCGATGCCGGTCAAAAAGTAAAAGACCTGATCAACGCCCATTTGATCAGTTTAGGCATCAATCCCAAGGTGCCGCCGGTGGAGCTTTTGGCTGATGATTTTATCGAAAATCTGCACCAGCACGCAGCCGGTAACCTTGAGGCCAAAGCCAGTGAAATGGAACATGCCATTCGTAAACATTGCACGGTGCATCATGATGAAGATCCGGCTTTTTATAAGAGTTTATCTGAAAAGGTAGAGAATTTGATCGACAAGTATCAGGATCAATGGGATCTGCTGGCCGATGAATTGGAAAAACTGCGAACTGAGGCGCTAGCGGGCCGCAGAACCGGCGAAGATGGGATGGGTAAGGAAGCTACCACTTTTTATGCGCATATTGCCAATCAGGCCTTTACTGATGGCAAAATCCCCAGTGCTGCCAAGGCCAAAATGAAGATTTTGATGGAGGCGATTGTTGATGTTTTGCAAGAGAGTATTGGCAGTATTGATTTCTGGACCAATGCCGACAAACAGAAGAAAACCCGCAGCCGGATTAAAACCGCTTTGTTGCTGACCGGTATTAATGAACTCAAACAAAACCGAGAGCGGGTAGCGGTAGAAATAATGAAGTTGGCTAAGAATCGCCATGATGAATTACTAAAGGGTCGTACAAAGTGAATGCCCGACGCATAAGAGATATTGATTACCAACTGTTGCCCGGCACAGATCGCAAAACGACGGATATCGTCATTGAGCGTAATGGTATTATTGCCGTGCGCCCACCCCGAGGTTTAAGTCCCGAACAGGTGGACGCTGTAGTTGAAAGCAAGCGCTTGTGGATATATAAGAATTTGGCCGAATGGCGTGATTTGAACGTCACGGCAGTGGTGCGAGAATGGGTCAATGGTGAAACATTTATCTATTTAGGGAGATCTTATCGCTTGGCCTTGGTTGCTGACCAAGATGTTGATTTGAAACTGAAAGAGGGTCGTTTCTGTTTGAAACGATCACTGATTGAGCAAGGTGGTGAAGGTGCGGCAAGACGGGCTTTTGAAGTGTTTTATTCAGCCAAAGGTGAAAAACGTATAAGTCAACGGGTTGCGGATTTTGCCCCGAAGGTTGGGGTCGTCCCATCAGGGACGGCGGTTAAAGGTCTGGGCTACCGCTGGGCCAGCTGCACTAAAGGTAATACGCTGGTTTTTCATTGGAAGTGCATGATGGCACCGCCAAAAATTATCGATTACATGGTAGTTCATGAGTTATGCCACCTGCACCAGCGAGATCATTCAGATGCTTTTTGGAATGAAGTGGATAAGGTGATGCCCGATTATCGCGAGCGCAAGTTGTGGTTAAAAAGGCATGGTGCGGGGTTGGATTTGTAAATGCATAAAAAGAGTCGCCCATTTTTTTTAGGTGAAATTTTACGACGGGTCTGGTCTCTTTTTTGGGGCAAACATCAGGCAGGGTTTGCCTGAAGTGCTTAAGACCAGTTGGGCCGGATTATTTTTTGATTTGAATGAGTAGGCCCGGCAGCCGTACGGCTTTTTGGGGTCGTAGGTGACATAGTAGTGGCGGCACTGACGGCAGGATGGTGGTTGGGACATGGCGGTAGTCTTTAACGATTTTGGTTCCGGCTTTGCCGGGTTAGGTTTTAACAAGTCACTTTTTCGACCTGGGAGACTGTCCGAGAATGCTCTTTTTCCCCAGCTCAGCGTTATTTTTTTGAAAATAATGCTCGAAATACTAAGTGTATATCTGTGCTTATTTTCAAAAAATGCCTCGATCTGAGAAAAAACTTCTATTCTCGGACAGCCTCCTAGGGAATAGCGGGCACTCTTTTTTGATACAGGTTGGGTTTTGGGAAAACTGTTCGCAGACCGGCAGCGGGCCGGTTTCGAGTTCAACCGGGAGCATTGTGGCCGAGAGTCTGGTCGCTTCTTTGAGACATATCCAGCTTTCGCGTTGACAGCAGCGGGCTGCCTCATTTTCAATGATTTTTCCGAGACAGGCATGGGTTGCTGATTGGCTTAAACGTCGGGCCCGGGCCTGCATCGGGGTTGAGTTTAAAATGATGGAAAAGGCGGTTCCGACGCCCATGGCGGCCCCGCAGACGCCCATGAAACCGCAGGCCCCGCCCGGTAACTTAGCCCCTCTTTTGATTCCCGCCTTAATCTGCTCGTCGGTAATTTGTCCCCCAAGGTTGCGATAGGTCGCAAGGATAATTCCGGGTATCAAGGCGTGATGTTCAGGGCCGTGGGTCGGGATTGATGGGTGTTGGCGAATTTTGCTCAAGAGGGTTCCCAGCGCGGTCTCCGTGCTCTTTAAGCAGAGGTGCTCGATGATGGATATGCCATCCTCAAGGTGGCATTGGTCGCAGACGAAATGGCCGTTTTCACAGATTGCATTGGCCTGTAAATGTTGGCCGCAGTAGTGACAGGAGCGTTCCTCCTCAACCGTAAAGTAGCGTAACGGAGCTCCGCAAACCATACAGTCAACTGTTTGCTTCTCGGGATTTTGCCGGATTTCAGCCTGATTCGATGGCAGAATGGAAGACTGAATTGAGGTTGCAGTGTTGGTTGCGGCTTTAAGTTCCGGGGCAATCGCACAGTCACAATTTATCTCAAAACTTATATTGCTGACCTGGCCGTTCTCGTCAAGTTGATAGAGCTCATCTCCGTAATCGGCCAGCTCGGCTTCCGTGAGCAGGGCCACCTGACCTGCCGCCAGCCAGCCTTTGTTGCTTTCTCTCCAGAGGGCGCGAAAGGGGCCGCGCGGCAGGATGATATGTTCGTTTCTTAAAGAGTTAATCGGCAAAGGTTTGCGCGCACCGAACGTCAGGGAGTGGAAAAGGTGACCGTTAACTTCGCGGTAGGGGAAGAATTTGTGGCTCCTGGCCGCCGTAAAGCCGGTCTCCCGCAAGAGGCCGAAAAGGTGGGGCAGGGTTAAGGCCCCGGCGATACACTCGCCTTTCAAGGTTTCATCATTTCGGATTGCGGGGTCGGGTTCGGTCATGCAGACGACATCGCTGACTAAAAGTCGGCCGTTAGGTTTTAAGACCCGCATGATCTCTTTGAAAACCTGACGTTTGTTGCTGGAGAGATTGAGGACGCAGTTGGAGATGATAATGTCGGCTGAGTTGTCATCAAGGGGGAGCTTTTCTAAATAGCCGAATTTGAAATCGAGATTGTTGTAGCCTAAATTACGGCTGACCTCAGGTGCCGTCTGACGGGCTTTAGCGAGCATCGGTTCAAGCATGTCAATGCCGATGGCGAGACCGCTTTTTTCGACCTGGCGGGCGGCGATAAAACACTCAACCCCCATGCCGCAGCCGAGATCGACCAAGGTCTCTCCTGCTTGTAAATCTGCTTCGTTAACCGGGCTGCCGCAGCCGTAGCCGCGCCAGCGGGCCGATTCCGGAATGTGGCTCATGAGTTCGGCATCGTAGGTAACCGGGTTAAGAATGTCGAGTTTGGGTCTCTCTACTGCCTCTTTATAAAACTCCTTGACCACGGTTCGGCTATCGGCTTGGGCCAGGGCCAGCAGGCAGTTGTTATGAACCAGGGCTTCGCGGCCATGGGCCCCGCAGCTTTCCAGGATATCGCCCATCTGCAGAAGTAAACCGGGTGTCCGGGAAGCGGAACTTAATGTGGCCGCTTCACTAATTAAGTGGAGAGCGAGTTTAAATTGCAGCGGCCAGTAAGGATCATCGCCGCCGAAGGTTTGGGCTTTAAGATAGCTCTGGTCGGGGTCGCCGGGGCCCAACAGGAGATTGAATGGACTTTCGACCATCTTCGGATGACTTTGCCGTAATCTTTTGAGTACCGGATTGTCACGCCAGGCAGATTGTAGATCACCCGTATAGGGAACCCCTAACTCGGGAGCGCTGACCAGGGTGGGAGAGGGGTATATTTTGTTGTCCGGTGCCAGCGTGACCGATTCCCAGCCGCTGGTCGATGCCCAATGGATAGTTCCGGGCGGCGCAAAAATCTGGCTTTTCAAGGCTTCCAGATTATCGATGCTGACATCTCGCTGTCGGGCTCGGGCGGCCGCTTTAATAATTACCGGAAAAAGTTCATCAACCGCGGCGAAGGCTTGAGCCCGGCCTCGGCCCTGGACAAAATACCAGGTCAGGTGCAGATTGAAAACGCCGTTGTTCGTCGCAAAATCGATTATTTGATTAAGCGTTCGGTAGTTTTCTCGGGTCAGGCAGCAGGCCAACGTGACCGCTATCTGTTTCTTCTGGAGCCAACTCAGGGTTGAGGCAAGTTTTTTGAAAGCTCCGGGGCCGCGCAATTGATCGTGTTCTTTTTCAAGACCATCAAGGCTTAATTGAAGATGAAAACGCTCTTTCGGCCACTTGTCGAGAGCCTCAGCCAGGGTTTTAAGCCGAATGCCATTGGTTAAAACCACAACATGAGTGTCGGCCATGGCCAGCAGGTTGTCGACGATGGTGATGAAGTCGGGGTGGATGGTCGGTTCACCGCCACTCAAAGCAAAGACCCGGACGCCGAGATCATAAGCTTGACGACTGATCTTCTTGCTGGTGGCTGGATCGATTTGGCCGGTGGTTGTCGAGCTGCATGAGAAGAGGCAGTGCTTACAGGTCTGGTTGCAATGATTGGTAAGGTGGAGCCAGAGTTCCTTTAGGTGGGAAAGGTCAAGATTTTGCGGCTGCGGGTCATAATTTATTGGTGGAGTGGCCGGTAGGCGTTGGAGAAAGAGGCTCTCCTCAGCGTTAAGCGGGATTTTCTTCTCGCTTAATAATTGCAGAATTCGGTCACCGGCCGGGTTGGGGATAAACCAGTCGGCCCGGTCTCGGCGGCAGTAGATGGGGATGCCTCGCTCTTC
>JAUVDU010000051.1 GCA_030595135.1 Deltaproteobacteria bacterium
GGGGAGGGGTGGAAATGCAGCCTTCAAGGCATAAACATCGTTGCGATTAATGCCTGGCTTAACACCTTTCGCAAGGCTGGTGAGGTTAAGACACTGCAGACAATAATACAAAAACTTGAGGCTATATTTTTGTTCGTCAAAAACGACAAAGTATGTAACATCAAGAGGCCAGAATCTTTTTTCTGTCAGGTTTATTTCACCGGCCGAACCCTTGCGACCGACGATGATGCTTGGCTTGTCCCAGTAAAATTCGTTGGTACGGCACAAAATGCCGTTTGCGCCATATGCCGCATGCGCACCAGTTTCGTCACGTTTTTCCTTTGGAAGAGGCTTACCATACTCAAGTTTGAGGACATCGCCTATCTTTTTTAGATCCCAGCCCATACCATCTCTCGAATGCCAGTAAGAATCTCAGCGCTCTCAGCATCCAGTGCCGTAATCTCTTCCATAATCTTCTGTGGATCGCGCAGTAGAGCTTCCTCCTTCTTGCTCGGGTTCTTCACCGACAGATCAAAATTGGCCTGATCGATCTCTTCAATCTCCACCGACCACGACTTGTCCGAATCGGCAAACCCGGCTTGCAACTCGACAAATTCTTTCAGATCATTATCATTCAGCGCATTAGTCTTGCCCATTTTGCGACCCGGATCGAGCTGGTAGTACCAGATCTTGCGGGTAGGTGCACCCTTCTCGAAGAACAGCACCACGGTTTTTACCCCGGCGCCAAGGAAGGTCCCACCGGGGCAATCGAGGACCGTATGCAGGTTGCAGCTTTCCAGTAGCTCCCTGGCGCAGGGCGCGGGAGGCGTTATCCGAGTTGGAGAGGAACGTGTTCTTGATCACCACCGCCGCCCGGCCACCGGCCTTGAGTGACTTGATGAAGTGCTGGAGAAAGAGAAAGGCAGTCTCGCCGGTCTTGATCGGGAAGTTCTGCTGGACCTCTTTGCGTTCTTTGCCGCCGAAGGGAGGATTGGCGAGGATCACATCGAAGCGATCCTTCTCCTGGATGTCACTGATATTCTCGGCCAGGGTGTTGGTGTGGATGATGTTAGGTGTGTCGATGCCATGCAGAATTAGGTTCATGATGGCAATGACGTAGGCGAGGCTTTTTTTCTCCTTGCCGTAGAAGGTTCTGGTTTGCAGGGTTGTAAGCTCGCTGGTGGTCAGCTTGCGGCCGTCGATCGGGTGGCGCAGGTAATCATGGGCTTCGCAGAGAAAACCCGCCGATCCGCAGGCGCCATCGTAGATGCGATCGCCGATCTTTGAATAGGTTAACGAGATCCTGGCAGGGATTAGTGGTCGGGCCGTGAAATACTCGCCGCCGTTGCGCCCGGCGTTGCCCATGTTCTTGATTTTGGCTTCGTAGAGGTGAGAGAGTTCGTGTTTCTCTTGCTGTGAGCGAAAGCGTAGGGAGTCCATTAATTCCAGCGCATCGCGTAGGCTATAGCCGCTACGGAACTTGCTGTTGATTTCGCCAAATATCTCGCCGATCTTGTATTCAATGGTGTCGGGACTGGAAGCGCGGAGTTTGAACCCCTTGAGGTAGGGGAAGAGTTCGTTGTCGACAAACTCAATCAGATCATCACCGGTCAGGGCGGTGTCGTGATCAAAAGAGCCATCCTGCTTTTTCGGGGCGGCCCACTGCGCCCATTGATATTGATCCCCGATGATGAAGTCGTAGCTTTTTCCCTCCAGTTCGGCGCGCAGGGCGCGTTCTTGTTCCAGATCATCCAAGTATTTTAGAAACAGCATCCAGGAGGATTGTTCGGTGTAGTCGAGCTCGGAAGAGCAGCCCGCCTCTTTCCAGAGGACATCATCGATATTCTTAAAGGTTTGCTCGAACATTTATACTCTCTAATTTGGGTTGTGGTCGATGGGTTGTCGATTGCGACAGTTTGCGGATCAGATCGAATAGATCCGATCTGACTGAAAATACATCTATGAAGTGGGGAAATCAAGCATTCTTTTGAGAAAAAAGACGAAAAAAGACGGAGTCAGTTCTTGACCTTACACATGACAACAATCAATTTTGTGTAAATTTAAGAGTGAGGAATCATCAAACGGCAAAATTGCCGAATAAAATTCTTTTACGCAGTGTTCTACTTTGGTTAATTGAAATGATATCAGCACCCGCTGTCGGGTTACTTCTGGTGACACCTGTTCTGCTGGTGTCTTATTCGCACTTTAGAGTG
Source organism: Deltaproteobacteria bacterium (assembly GCA_030595135.1). Taxonomy (GTDB): domain Bacteria; phylum Desulfobacterota; class Anaeroferrophillalia; order Anaeroferrophillales; family Tharpellaceae; genus Tharpella. Next base: position 2,193 of record JAUVDU010000051.1, read on the forward strand.
CAGTTGTCATTGCAGAATCATGTTTTTAACCATAAGGCAGCCGTTGGTAATTATCAAGCGGCCCAGAATAGTTGAAAAGCCGTCACAGATTGTAAAATCCTGGTTCCAGCCGCCCTCCAGCATGGTGACCGCCGTACCGTTGCTGATAACTTCTTCATCGCAGATTGCTTGCCGGATTTTAATATGGCAATCTGAGTCACTGTGGTCGTCGATTCCGTCCTGAATCGAGGTGTAGCAAGGTAGGTTGCCGCCGCAGTTTCCGGAAGGATCCGGGTCAACGTAAATGGTTGTATAATTTAAGCCATCCCACCCGGCCAGTCGAGCCCAGAGCCACCAGGCTGCAAATCCTTTGAGATTGCCGTTTAAATCCTGGCTGTGAGCGGCTCCCGAAGTCCACCAGTCGACATCTTCGGTGTGAATATATTCCCAGCTCAAAGCCCAGTTGGCATCGCGTGAACCGTCGCCGTCACTGTCATAGTAACAATTATCGTTAGCGATTAATTCCATGTAATTTACCAGCCCTTCGGGATCATAACTTTCAATATCGGCAAAGTCGTAAAGTACTTTATTGTTATTGTGGCAATATTCTCTGATCTGTTGGTTGCGAAGGTGGAGATTGCCGGTCGCTCCTGAACCATCAAGGTGGCCGGTCATATAGATGAATGTGATGCCGGGATAATCAAGCTCGAGTTGGTTCATGGGTGTTAGATAGGTGTCGATCATTCCCTGTTCGCTACGACCCGAGGCCTGGCTGCACCAGGACCAGATGATGATGTTGACATCGGTATGCGATGTTCCGCGGCCGGTAGCCGGGTCGGGGATATTCAGGTAGGAACGGGTGTTATTCTCCCATGAGGGGTAGTAGCCGACATCGCCGCCCATGGCGTAATCATCAAGATCCAGAGCGCCGCTCTGGGGGCCGTCACTCCAGACGTAAAGGCCGGATGGGATATTGTATTTGGGATTGTTGGTGAGAAAGTTGTCGAGGCCGTTTCCGCCGTTAGGGCCACCCATACCGTAGATTAATTGACTGCCGTGTGAGGTGTGACCGTAGGCGATATGCAGGCTTGTTTTAGCTTGCTCGATAGCTGAATTGGGGATTTTGTTTAGATCGGTACATTCATGATCAATGATAAGGGGGTCGGCGGCAAAAACAGTCGAGCAAAACAAGAGAAGAGATAGTCCGGTAAACCGTAAAATAGTTTTCCATTTGCATTTTGATAGATACATTTTTTGTGTCCTTATCCGGTTCCAGTTACTTGGAAGTTACGATTTATTAATGATTACTGAAATCTATGTATCGATTTAGATGCAGTAGCAAATTTTATTCCTTTTCTCCTGCTGTTGCAGAGACTCGGAGTTTTGAGGTGACCGAAATAATAGATTGGTTCTCCCTTTGCTTGTTCTTGGGTGACAGCTTGTCGAGATTGAGTTAGATGTTGTGGGGCTTGTTCATCTTGTCCTGATAATCGGAAGCGGTATTTCACTTGACATCCAACCTCAGAGCATATATGCGCAAAAGAGTAGGGAATTGTAATCGGAGTTACCAGATTGCTATAATTATGGAAGTTATTATAGAAGTTTTCTGAGAAGAGAAAATTCTTCGCATAGTGATAAGTTGGGAAAGTAACATGAAAAAAAGAGCCAGTTTTATCAAATTCATTCAATTGTGGGGGATTGTTTTCCTGATTGCGGTTGGTGGTAGTATCATTGTTTTTGATGTTACCGTTTCTTACCGAGATTTTCATGTCCGGGCGGAACAGATTCGGGCCGATTACATCGTTCGACAGAAAGAGATGGTCAAGCAGGAGGTTGATCGGGTTGTTGCTGTGATTAACCATGAAAAAGAGCAAAGTGAGGCGGTCACAAAGGAGAAGGTTAAATCCCGGATTTATGAAGCACACGCAATTGCTCAATATATCTATCAGCAGAATAAAACCAGCAAAAGCAAGACCGAGATTAAGCAGATGATCATTGATGCCTTACGGCCCATCCGTTTTGCCAAGGGCAGCGGCTACTATTTTGCCACTCGTCTGGACGGTGTTGAGGTGCTTTTTGCCGATAAACCGGAAATTGAAGGATTGAATTTGCTGGATGTGCGGGATACGCATGGTCAATATGTTGTTAAAGAGATGATTGAAATAGTGCAGAAAGCCGATGAAGGGTTTTATGAATACTACTGGACAAAACCGGGTGAGGAAGGCAACGACTTTAAAAAAATATCTTTTGTCAAGCGCGTTGAGCCCTTTGACTGGTTTGTCGGCACCGGTTTGTATGTTGATGATGTTGAGGCTCAAATCAAAGACAATCTGTTGTCGACTATCAGTCGGGTACGGTTTGGTAAAGAGGGGTATATTTTTGTCAACCGCTTAAATGGGGATGCTTTGGTTTCAAATGGTAAGCGCGTTAGCGGGACTCAAAAACTTTGGCAGGGTTCAAATAAGAACCCGGAAAAGATGAAAGCGATTTTTGCCAAAGAGTACAATGCCGCTTTAAAACCTGAGGGCGGCTATATCTATTATTCATGGGTCAAGCTCAACAATCCCAACCAGGAATCACCTAAAACCTCTTATATCTATGGTCTCCCCGATTTGCAATGGCTTGTTGGTGCCGGCGTCTACCTTGATGATGTAGAGACGGATATTGCCGTGATGCACAGTGAATTAAACAGTCAGACCAAAACGAAAATGTTCTCTTTTGCTCTTATTGTCAGTGCCGTAGTCGCTCTTTTCCTTTTTTTTCTCAGACGTTTGAATCGTAAACTAATAAACGATTTCAATCTTTTTACCTCATTTTTTAACCGAGTGGCAGACTCTGATGCGGCTATCGATCGGGACAAAGTTCAATTTATTGAACTTGATCGGATGGCGCAAGAGGCTAACCGGATGTTGCGGGATAAGGTTTATGCTCGACAGGAACTAATGGATGAAAGGGAGCGGCTGCGGCAGAGCGAACAATTTTTGAACAGCGTCTTTGAAAGTATTCAGGATGGTATCAGTGTTTTGAACCCGGATCTCACCATCCGTCATGCAAATGGAGTCATGAAGCGATGGTATGCGGCAAAGATCCCTCTGGAAGGGAAGAAATGCTTCGCTTGTTATCATGATGTCGATCAGCCGTGTGATCCCTGTCCGGCACTGCGTTGTCTGGAAACCGGCCAGACTGCAATAGATATCGTGCCTGGCTCTTCGGGATTTGATGAGGTGAAGTGGCTTGAGCTTTCCAGTTATCCGATCAAAGATGCTAAAAGTGGTAAAATGACTGGTGTTGTTGAATTTGTCAAAGATATCAGCAAACAGAAGAGGACCGAAGAATATCTGCAAAAAATGGAAAAACTCAAAAGTGTAGGTACTTTGGCTGGCGGCATTGCCCATGATTTCAATAATATTCTTATGGGATTGTTCGGAAATATTTCGATTGCCAAAGAGAGGCTGGACAAAGAGCATCCAAGTTTCAAGACTCTTGAGGAGGCGGAAAAGTCCATGAACCGGGCCGCCCGGCTGACTACGCAGTTACTCACCTTTGCCAAGGGCGGCGAGCCCGTCAAAGAGGATGTTACGTTGGGCACGCTGGTCGAAGAGGTTGTTCGTTTTGATCTTTCCGGCAGTAATGTCAAGCCGGTTTTTGCGCAGTCCACCGATCTTTGGTTAGCCGATGTGGATAAAGGGCAGATACAACAGCTTTTTTCCAACCTGACGATCAATGCCAAGCAGGCAATGCCTGATGGTGGACACCTCTATATCACTCTGAAGAATGAGGAGTTTTATGACAAAACTTTTGCCGAGTTCAAGGTTGGTAAATATATCAAAGTTACGGTGCGGGATGAAGGCAGCGGCATTGAGCAAAAACATCTTGAGCGGATTTTCGATCCCTATTTTACGACTAAACAAGCGGGCAGTGGTTTGGGAATGGCAACAGCCTATTCAATTGTCAGCCGACATGGCGGTCACATAGGTGTCGCTTCCGAACTTGGGCAGGGAACGGTTTTTACACTTTATCTACCCGCTTCTGAGGTATTGCAGTTACCTCAAACCGAGTTGGTCTCGGCCGGATCATCCTATCTGGGTCAAAGTGCCAGAGTACTTGTCATGGATGATGAGGAGATTATCCGTGAGGTGGTTTCACAGCTGTTGGAAGCTTGTGGATACGAGGTTGAAACGGCGGAAGGCGGCCAGTCGGCCATCGAGATGTACCAGCAGGCACGGGCTTGCGGAAGACCGTTTGCGGTGGTGATTATGGATCTAACCATTCCCGGCGGTATGGGCGGGGAAGAGGCGATAAAAGAACTTCTGGTTTTGGATCCTGAAGTTAAAGCTATTGTTTCCAGCGGTTATGCCGATGACCCGATTATGGCAAACTATACTGAGTATGGTTTTAAAGGTATTGTCTCAAAACCATACTCCATAATGCAGCTGCGGGAGGTGTTAAATCGGGTTTTATTTCCGACGTCGTCTTCGTCTCATCCAGTTCAAGGAGCCGCTGAAGAGGATGATGAGTAGAGAGATGCCGCCTAGCGGAATAATCAACCAGTAGAGGGGGCCGATGAATTGTTCGAAGATGCGTCCATTGTGGAGTTCAAAGAGGGCGTTCCATAATGAGATTCGGCTATGTGATCTGATCTCGTCCGGCATGGGCAGGCGTAGTTGCAGGCGTCGGCGCAAAGGTTTGAGGCCGTCGTTATAGTCGGCAACCATCAGGGTCTGGCCCTGTCGGACGGCAGCTCCGGTGACCATTAAGGGTTTGCCCCAGTCGGGATTGTTGCGAGTGGCTTTGCTTTTGAGTTGCATAATTATTTGTTGACTGGTGTCCCAGAGATAGAGTCCGCTGAATGAGCCGATGAGCAGGTTGTGATCATCAAGGGCTTCAAAAACCATAGCTCCCATGCCGTGGATCGGCAGTGCCTCGGGGATTTTGGTGAAAGGGGTAGTGCCGTCGAGAGGGCCGCTAAAGAGTCCTTGTTTGCTGGCTATGACAAGCTCTTTTTTCTCTTTCAGGTAGGTGGCCCGCTGGATCTGGTCGGCCCAGGGATTGTCAGGGTCGGCTCCGGGCATGAGGCTTGCGGGAATCGTCAAGCGGACAATCGCAATTAAAAGGGGTGGTCTGACGAGGGTACCACTTAAAGCGATAATGGCAATAAATAGGGCGCTGACGATGCCGAGTTTCAGGTGCCAGCGAAAATTAAAGGCAAAAATTTTTCCCGAAAGGAGGGTTGGTTTGCGGCGGCGTTTACGCCGGAGAACGTACCAGATGAGTGCCCCGGAGAGACAGGTGAAAATGAGGGTCAGGCCGAGAAAGTCGACAAACAGGCGGCCGGGAAGGCCAAAGATGGAGCCGTCGTGAATCTTTAAGAGCCAGCGGAAGAGCGGCACGGTTGGGATTTCATTCTGATCACGAGGCAAGTTCAGAGGGGTAAATGTTGGCGACCCGTTGTTGATGTTAGCCTGATAAGCGGCACTTTTAGTAAAGGCCAGGATCCGGTTGTCGATTTGGAGAAGGTCGACCACCGCCTGGTCTTTAAGTACGGGATGGTCGACTTTATGCCAGCTCTTATTTTGCTGGTAAAAGAGGCCGGATTTTGTGCCGGCGTAAAGGGTTTCTTGTTCTTTGTCGGTAGCCAGAAGCAGGCTGTAGGTGTCTCGTTCATAGACTGCGGTGGGAAAGCCTGCGACTAAAGGTTCGAAGTTTTTGCCTTGATTCAGACTCTGCCAGACTCCCTCTTTGCCGCCGACGTAGAGAATGTTGTCATGATGAGTGGAAAAAACTGCATCGCGCCAGCTCATCCGGTTCCAATTACGGTATTGATAATTGGCCGGCATTATCTGGTTCGGTAACGAGTATTTTTTCAGAAGTTGAGGGTGGTTTAAAAGAATGCCGCTCAGCGCCATCCAAAGACAAAAGATGAGGGCCATAAGGCCGATAAATTTGTGGAGTCGTTGGGAAATGGTTTTGCCCATAGAATTGTCGCCTGTGTGGTTTTTTTGTGAATTGCTTGGGGAAGCGGGCCGCTTCCATACCTTAGGACGACTTCTGTTGTCAAGACCTTGCCTTTTTAGATTTGGATTGTTATTATAAGCTGACTTCTTCTTTACATTTTTAGTCTATCTGTGGTATTGCGGCGCGGTTTTTAAAATTT
>JAUVDU010000278.1 GCA_030595135.1 Deltaproteobacteria bacterium
CGTTATTGTCATCACTGACTTTGCTTTCGACATCAGGATTTTCTGTCGTTTCTTCCGCGGTTTCAGCTTCAGTGGTTTCTGGAGCTTCAGTTTCTATGGTTTCAGCAGTTTCCACTTCAACGGTTTCAGCCTCAACCGCAACGACCTCTTCCGGGGCGTCGGTGGTGTCGGCATCAGCTTCTACAGCTTCTACATTCTCTTCGCTGCCATCTTTCTGGTTGTCGGTAGCTAGTTGCAGGATCTCTCCTAAAGAGACTTTACCTTTCTGGAAACTGTCGGTGATGTACTCACCGCTCTCCATCTTCTCTTTTTCATCAAGAAAAGCCTTGATGCTTAAGCCGATCTTGCGGTCTTCGTTGTTGATGTTCAAGACTTTGGCAGTTACGCTCTCACCAACCTTGAGAACATCCTCTGCCTTTTTCTCTTTGTCGGAGGTGATCTCCGAGATATGAACCAGACCTTCAACTCCATCCTCAAGTTCAATAAATGCACCAAAGTCGGTAATGTTGGTAACCGTGCCGGTAACCTGATCATTGGTCATCAGTTTTCCGCTGATACTCTTCCAGGGATCTTCATTAAGTTGTTTGATGCCGAGAGAAAAACGTTGATTGGCGGTGTCGAGATTAAGGACGACAGCCTGGATGGTTTCCCCTTTTTTGTAGATCTCGCCCGGGTGTTTAAGGCGTTTGCTCCAGGAGATATCGGAGATATGAACAAGGCCGTCAATGTCATTTTCGATGCCGACAAAAAGACCGAAATCGGTGATATTTTTGATCTCGCCCTCAATTTTGGTGCCGATCGGGTATTTGTCGATAAGGCTGTCCCAGGGATTGGGTTCGACCTGTTTCATACCGAGGGAGATACGACGTTTTTCGGGGTCGATACTCAAGACTACGGCATCAATCTCGTCGCCGACATTAACAATCTGGGTCGGATGTTTGATCTTTTTGGTCCAGGACATTTCGGAGACGTGAACCAGACTTTCAATACCCTCTTCAATTTCGACAAAAGCACCGTAATCTTTAATACTGATAACCTTACCGGTGACTTTGGTTTCGACCGGATAGTTATCCGCTGCTTTGGTCCAAGGATCTTCTTTAAGTTGTTTAATGCCGAGGGAGACCCGTTGCCGTTCCTGATCATATTTGATGATCTTGACATCGATAGTTTCGCCGACGTTAATGCGCTCGCTCGGATGGTTGACCCGGCCCCAGGAGATGTCGGTGATGTGCAGGAGTCCGTCAAGGCCGCCGAGATCAATGAAGGCGCCGTAATCGGTGATGTTTTTAACCACACCTTCGATGATCGCTCCCTCCTGGAGTTTTTCGAGGAGCTGTTCTTTCATCTTCTCACGAGACTCTTCGAGGACCGCCCGGCGGGAGATGACAACATTATTGCGTTTCTGATTATGTTTGAGAATCCGGAATTCGTAACGTTCGCCAATCAATTTATCGAGGTTGCGAACCGGTTTGAGATCGATCTGGGAGCCCGGCAGGAAAGCCGCAACCCCAATGTCGACGGAAAGACCGCCTTTGACCTTGCTCGTAATCACGCCTTCAATGGTTTCGTCATCATCGGCAATGCGTTTGATCTCTTCCCATACTTTCATCCGTTCAGCTTTGGTGCGGGAGAGCTGGATATTGCCGTGCTCATCTTCGTAGCGTTCAAGAAAAACATCGACTTCATCACCGGCAGCAACCGTGCATTCGCCATTGGCGTCACGAAACTGGTTGATCGGGATATGGCCTTCGGATTTGTAACCGATGTCGATAACGACGTCATTATCGGAAACCATAACTACGGTTCCGCTAACCAGTCCGCCGACCTTGACATCCTTACCTTTAATACTCTCTTCAAACATGGCGGCAAAATCTTCATCGAAATCATCTTCGCCGAAACCCTCTTCCTCAAGATCACTCTCTTGGTCAAAGTTTTCGTCCATTACCGCCGCCATTGTCGGATCTTCCTGTTCAGTGCTGCTTTCTGTGCTGTTGGTGGTGTTGTTTTCTGTCATTGGTTAAAATTTAACCCCCTGTTATAAAGTTAGTTGGCCTAAAGTATGCCGTTTAGAAATCTATTCAAACAATTTCAAACGGCACCTGACCGGGTATGAGTTGCGGAGCCGGGGAATGCGGCAATGCACAACTCAAGGTTATTTTACACCCTTGCTACCATAGAAAGGATCTGTAAATTCACGTTGGGGCCTTTAGCATAGGATTTTGCTAATTGCAAACTTAAAATTTCTTGTCGTTGACTTTTTGTGCGTTTAATGCGTATAGAATGTAAATCAAATGGATAAATTCCTCTGGAAGGGGTGACGACGATGCTCGCAGTTGTGCTTTACGCAGGCTTGATTGCACTGCTCTATTACGATGGCCTGACTCATATGGTGAGGGGTTGGGGGAGTGAAGATTATAATTACTGTTATCTGGTTCCGGTTGTCATTCTCTATATGATCTGGGAAAAACGGGATGCGCTGATGCGTGTGCCGGTTAAGGTCTCCGGTTTTGGGTTTCTTCTTTTCCTGCCTGCTTTTGCTCTTTTTTGGCTCGGTGAACTGGGGGGGGAATATCTGACTCTCTATCTCTCCGCCTGGTTGCTGGTCATGGCTCTGGTTTGGATTCATGCGGGATGGCGTCGATTCAAAGTGATTCTTTTTCCTTTGTTGATGATCCCCGCAATGTTCCCCCTGCCTAGCTTTCTTCACAACCGTCTCTCCTTAAAACTTAAATTGATCTCTTCTCAGATTGGGGTTGAGATGATGCAGGCGGCCGGCATGTCGGCCTATCGGGAAGGCAATGTTATTGATTTGGGCTTTACCCAGTTACAGGTGGTTGATGCTTGCAGCGGTCTGCGTTACCTTTTTCCGATAATCATTCTTGGTTTGTTGCTGGCTTGGTTTTTTCGAGCTCCACTTTGGAAACGCCTATTGCTGGTTATTTCTACTCTGCCGTTGATTATTTTAACCAATAGTTTCAGGATTGCCGCCACCGGGCTCTTGTACGAACCCTTTGGCCCTAAAGTGGCCGAAGGCTTTTTCCACGATTTTTCCGGTTGGTTAATCTTCATGGTGACTTTGGTCATTCTCTTGTTGGAGATGTGGCTGCTTAATAAATTACCTGGTCATTTGCCTGAAACTTCTTTTGCTGGTTCTGTCGCCGGGAAGTCTGGTTCGCTCTCTTCATCGTCCGCTTCTCGGGGCCAGAAAATAGCTCTGGTTGTGGCTGCGGTGTTGCTGTTACTCACTTGGTCGATCTCTCGGGGGGTTGAATTTCGGGAGAAATTTCCTGTGGTTCAGCCGCTTAATCATTTCCCGTTGACCTTTGGCTCCTGGCAGGGAGAGCGCCAGGAGTTGGAAGAGAAATTTATCGAGGCTCTGGATTTAAGCGACTATTTTATTATTGATTATCAAAATAATTCAGGTCGGCAGATTAACTTCTATACGGCCTATTATGAAAGTCAACGTAAAGGGGAGTCGATCCATTCACCGGCTTCCTGTTTGACCGGCAGCGGCTGGGTTTTCAAGGGGGCCGGCGAAAAGGCTCTGGAGATTCCCGGTTATGGTGAAATTACGGTCAAT
>JAUVDU010000316.1 GCA_030595135.1 Deltaproteobacteria bacterium
GAAAACCGCTTTGGCTATGATGGGCAAGGTTGAAGAGGAAATTCGCCTGCCCTTGTCACTGATGGGGACAGCGACTCGCAGTCAGTTGGAGCAGGTACTTAAAGAGTATGAACTTATCTGATTTTAGCTTTTGCCGGATGAGGACAGGTTATGAATATTGGAGTAATCGGGGCCGGAAGTTGGGGGACGGCATTAGCTGATCTGCTGGCTCGCAATGGTCATCAGGTGACGCTCTGGGCTTATGAAACGAATCTGGTTGTCCGGATGCGTGAACAGCGGGAGAATGATCTTTTCCTGCAGGATATCAGACTTCATGATGAGCTGAAGTTTACCGATACCCTGGCCGAGGCCGTCAAAGGCCGGGATTTATTGCTCCTGGTACCACCTTCACAGCTCCTGCGCCAGGTCTTTCGTCAGCTTCTGCCTTACTTGGAAGATGATCTGGTATTGGTTTCGGCCTCGAAAGGGATTGAAAACCAGACCTTAATGACCATGTCTCAGGTATTAGAGGAAGAGCTCAAAAACGCTGGACGTAAAGCTAAATTGGCCTTTCTTTCCGGGCCCTCCTTTGCCCGTGAGGTTGCTCAAGGTCTGCCGACGGCGGTAGTGGCCGCTTCTGTAGATGAAGCCGTTGCTAAATTGGTGCAGAAAGTTTTCAGTGGTGAGAATTTTCGCGTCTATACCAATGCTGATGTAATCGGTATCGAGTTTGGGGGCTCATTAAAGAATGTTATGGCTTTGGCCGCAGGTATCGCTGATGGCTTAGGCTTTGGTTCCAATACCCGGGCCGCCCTGATAACCCGGGGCTTGGCGGAGATGACTCGACTCGGGGTTGCGGCCGGGGCTAAGGCGCAAACTTTTGCCGGTTTGGCCGGGATGGGAGATCTGGTCTTAACCTGTACCGGAGATCTCTCGCGAAATCGGACAGTCGGTCTTGAATTGGGCAAAGGTCGTTCTTTGCAAGAGATTCTTGATGGTATGACAATGGTTGCTGAAGGCGTCAAAACGACGGTTTCAACTCATCAGTTGGCCCAAAGGCTGCAAGTTGAGGCACCGATAACCGAACAGATCTATAAAATTCTGGAAGAGGGTAAAGATCCCCGTCAGGCGGTAATCGATCTGCTTCAACGAAGTCTTAAAGCGGAAGTTTAAATATAAGGGAAGTATTTTATGTTGCATGTTGCAGTTGGCGGTGCTTCAGGCCGTATGGGCCGGGCTTTTTTGGCGCACCTTGAAGAGCATGATGATATCCAGGCGCTGGCGGCAGCAACGGATCTTGCTGAAGTGTCTGGAAAAGAGCCATCTGTTTGCTTTGATCAAATTTGTGGGGGGCAGGATCCAGACGTTGTTGTTGATTTTAGCTCGCCGGAAGCGACTTTGGCTTATGCGGCTTGGGCCGCAGCCAGAAAAGTACCGATGGTTATCGGTACTACCGGGTTCACTCTGACTCAACTTGACCAGTTAGCGGATATTCTGCACCCGGTTCCGGCTCTGTTGAGTCCCAATATGAGTTTGATGATGAATCTCGCTTGGCGTATGATGGCCAATGCGGTCACGGTGTTGCCCAATGATACGATAGATGTTGAAATTGTCGAGAAGCATCACCGTGACAAACGTAATGCACCCAGCAGTACGGCCTTGAAAATGGCTCAGATCGTGGCTGAAAAGCGGGGTTGGTCATTGGCTCAGGCTTTACGTCATAACGCTCGCTGGGGTATGATCGGTTCGCGTCCGCAAAAAGAGATAGCGATTTCCAGTGTGCGCGGTGGAACCTTGATCAGTGAGCACTCAATTATATTTGCCGGGCCGGGTGAAAGTCTCGAAATAACCCATCGCAGTCAATCTCTGGAACCTTTTGCCCGAGGGACTCTGCGGGCGGCCCGCTGGATCGTTAAACAGTCGCCCGGGGTTTACGATATGCTTGACATGTTAGGTCTCCAGGAAGTTCTCTACTAACTCAGGATGAACTGGCTCAAGGCCTCAGCCAGGGGCGAGAGGCGGCGGTCACGATTGGAGATAAGATAGAAATGGCGCTGGATGGGCCCTTCGGGGAGCATTATTTTTGTAAGTTTCCCGGATTCCAGATCTTCGGCTACCGAGAGGCTGGAGACGATTGCCACACCAAGGTCGCTTTTTAAGGCCTGTCTAATCGCTTCGGCACTACCCATTTCTGCAACCAGATTCAATGTGTCAAGGCTCTCCAGGCCTCTTTTTTGTAAAGCCGACTGCATCGCCTGGCGGGTGCCGGAGCCCTTTTCGCGAATGATGAAAGGTAACCTTTTCAGTTCATTAAAGTCTATCGGGTTGGATAATTTTGCCGCAGTTTTGGGATTGGCAATCAAGATTAATTCATCGCCGAGGCATTTTTTTGAGATAAATTCAGTTTCCGGGGCCGGGGTACCAACCAACCCCAGCTCAAGTTTGCCGTCTGCGACTTGGGTGATAATAGCGTTACTGTCGCCGATTTTAAGGGTTATTTTCACCTGTTTATGTCGGGCTGTGAAAAGCCCGATCATCTTAGGTAGAATATATTGGCCGGGGGTATTACTGCCGCCAATCTCCAGACTGCCCCGCTCGGCTCCGGTGTAGAGTGACATCTCTCTTCGGGCCCGTTCCTGAAGGGTGAAGATGCGTTGAGCGAAGGGGTGAAAAAGTTCTCCTGCCGGAGTCAGGCGAACCTCTTTTCCGCCGCGCTCAACCAGTTGTACTTTGAGATATCTTTCGAGGGTTTTGAGGTGGCCGCTGACGGTCGGTTGGGTCAGGTGGATTTTTTCCGCCGCCCGGCTGAAATTGAGGAGCTCGCTGACCGCGAGAAAGACCTGAATCTGGCGCATTTCAATCATGATTATGAATCTCCCGAATTTATGTTTATTATAAACTCTTTTTCATAAATGAAAAAGAGAGGATCGTCAACCGTAACTATTCAGCTTAAATAGAAAGTCACTTAATTTTGATGGATTTCAGTAAATTCTGGGGACATAACCTGATTCTCCGAAGGAAATCGGGATTGTGTCCCCAGAATTTGCGGGTTAGCTGAATAGTTACCGTCAACCAACCTTTTTTTATATGTGGGGTAAAGTCTGTGGCTACTCTTGAAACTGATATCCTGGCGGCGATTGCTGCCGGAACAGGTTGTGGTCTGGTTATTCTTGATGAAGATGGCTTAGTTGAGTACTGGAGTCCGCAGCTTGAAGATGTGTGCGGGTTGGCGGCCGATCTGATTATTGGTCAGGCCTGGTCTGAATTGGTTTTGCCTTGCGGCTTT
>JAUVDU010000247.1 GCA_030595135.1 Deltaproteobacteria bacterium
CCACAGCCAAAGAGATGGCGAAAGAGATGAAAGCCTTCCCCGAAGTTAAAGAGGTTGTCGTTGATATCGGTTATGGAGAGGTCGGCCCCCATATGCACCACACCAATTACGCCTGTATGAATATCACTTTGCAACCAAAAAACAAGTGGCAAACAACCTCAAACCAGGATGAGTTAATTGAGCTTATTGACCAGCGAATCAAAGATTTTCCCGGGGTTTCGACGACTTTTTCCCAACCGATCAAGCATGAAATTGACGGTCTTATCGGCGGTGCCGGGAGCAGTGTGGTAGCTAAACTTTTTGGCGATGATTTTGACACTTTGCTGGAAAAAGCCGCAGAAATCAGCGAGGTTCTGACCCATATAGAGGGGGTTGCCGATCTTCGTACCGAACAAGTTGATGGTCAAACCCAATTACAGATAACCATAAAACCGGTAGCCGGAGCCCGGCATGGTCTGAGCAAGGATGAGGTGCAACGGACAATTTCGCGCGCCGTCGCGGGTGAAACCGTAGGCCAGATTTTCAAAGGGGAACGGATGTTCGACATTACGGTACGTTTTAACAAAGCGTCGCGTAATTCGATTGATGCCATAAAAAAGCTTCTGATCAAGACCCCCGGCGGTTACAATGTTCCGCTTGAAGAGTTGGCCGAGATTGAAACCGTCTCCGGCTTACGCCAGATCAGTCGCGAGGATACTCGGCGCTACATCTCCATTCAAAGCAATGTTCGGGGCCGGGATTCGGGCAGTTTTGTTGACGAGGCCCAACGCCAAATTACCGAAAATGTTGTACTGCCCCCCGGTTATCACCTAGCTTGGGGCGGCCAATTTGAGTTGCGTCAAGCCGCGAACAAAAGGTTATTGATGGTGATTCCTTTAACCCTGCTCTTAGTCATGGTCATGCTCTACGGACTTTTTAACTCATTCAGCAATGTTGTTCTGGTGATGCTCAATATCCCGCTGGCCCTGGTTGGCGGCGTCATCAGTCTCGCAATTTTTCAGGAAAATCTTAGTATTCCGTCATCGATCGGTTTCATTGCCCTCTTCGGCATCGCTTTAACCGACGGCCTGGTTCTGATCTCTCGCTTTGAGCACCTGAAAAGCAAAGGCTACGATCTCAGAAAAAGGGTTTTAGCTGGCTGCAGCTCCAAACTAAGGCCGGTTCTGATCACGACCATCACCACCGCCGTCGGCCTACTGCCGTTGATTTTCAGCAACAGCACCGGCTCGGAGATTCAACGCCCCTTAGCCGTGGTTGTCGTCGGCGGCCTCTTCTCATCAACCCTGCTGACGCTGATCGTCATCCCGACTCTTTATGAACAATTTGCCGAGAGATGGCGAAAAGAGTAACAACAAAGCGCTGGTCAGTGCTATTGCTACCTCTGACCCGCGCTTTTATGACATTTTGGTTGAAATTTTCATTTGATCTTCGATATAAGTAAAAAGAGACGTAACTATTCAGCGCAAGCAGAGAAGTACCGCATATTGATGAATTTCAGTAAATTCTGGGGACATAACCCGATTCTCCGAAGGAAATCGGGATTGTGTCCCCTGAATTTACGGGTTATCTGAACAGTTACAAAGAGACTGTACTCTATCAAGAAAAACTTGTTGAGGAGATTTAAAATATTCAAAAAATTATTTTTTCTGACGGCCACATTACTTTTGATAGTTGGCGGGGTCAGCATCTTTCGTGGTCTCGTCGGACAATCCAATGTGACTGTCACCTTTACCAATGCCAAACAGCTAATGGTCAATGACCATGTCTATCTCTCCGGCGCTCTGGCCGGTAAAGTCAGAGCTATCAAAGCGGATGCCCGACAGGTAGCCGTGACCATCAATCTAAAAAAAGGCTTTTTCGCCCAGCTCTCCTCAACATCATCCTTCTTTATTGATTATGACGCACGCAATGACAAAAGAAAATGTGTCCTGATCAGACTCTCCCACAAAACCGGTAAGCCCATCACCCCGGAGACGCGATTGGTTGGCGTTGATTCAGCTTTTGCCTGGTCGATTATAGAGGCCGAGGAACGTATGGCCGAGATGACCAATTCCGAACCTCTAAAAAAGAGCTCGGATGACCTTGAAAAAGTCTGGCAGGATATCCGCCAAGCTTTTGCCGAAATCGACTTCAAAAAAATGGAGAAAGCGCTCGAAGAAAAAACCGAACAGTTACAGCGCAGTTTCAACCAGGCTCTGGAGTCGGAAAGCTACAAGCAGACCATGGCGGAGATCGAAAACAAACTGGAAGAGTTGAAACAGGCAATAAAAGGGGCGGCTGACAGCCAAGCCGTCCAAGAGCTCAAAGAGACCCTGGAAGGCCTCTTCAAAAAACTGGAAAAAGAGTCCCCGGAAAGAAGCGACGTCAAAATTTAGGCTCTAGACCAACTGAGAATCCGACATATCTCTGATCTGTTCCAGCAGACCTTTGCCTAGATATTTAAAAAGTTCCTGTTGGGCCTGAGCCTGCGGGTCATCTTTAAGTTTCTCAAGATGATCGGCAAAAAGTTTTTCTACGGGACGGAGGAAGTGCTCGGTCTTCAATTTTTTCTCAGCCGCCCACTCTTCAATAAATTCGGCCATCCGATCGATAAGTTCCTGAACCTGTTCTTCGGTCGAAGAGCGCTCTGGTAGCTCAAGTCGGAAAGGAGTATCTTCGAGGACTCCCGCATCACCGTAATTGGATACTGACGTGACCTGGGTCATCTCTTCAATTGTGACCAAGCTCTGATAACGGTAATCAGCATCAACGGTGTCAATGCTCTCAAGTTCGAGAATTTTGGCTGCATCCTGAGCCGCTGTGAGAAGATCACCACCCTGCAACGTATCCATCATCAGTTTATCAATAATCTCTAAAGCCTTTCTGATATCTTTACGTTCCTGCTCGCTAAGATCTCCTTCAATACTCAGGGAAAATTGGGTTTCCTGACTATAAGAAAAAATATCGGTATGAGACTGCGCGGTTTGCTGATGCATGAGATTGCCATTTTCACCATTGACCAGTGTGTTCCTCTGGTAAAAAGCGTCATAGCTTGCCGCCTGAAAACGGGTATCGTTTTTATAAGAGAGAGTGACTTTGTCACCTTCGTCCGTCTCAATCGTGATATCTTTACCTAAACTGGTTGAGGCGGTCACCCGGGCGGCTTTCAAAGCCAAAGAAGTGTAAGAATTTTCGGGCTGAGAATTCCCGGAGAGGGCACTTTGATCCAGTTGCTTGGGAACTAAGCTTGAAATTGTACTCATTTTCTCATCTCCTTACCAATACTCACACAGAAACAATTTCTCCTGCTATCGGCAGAAAATAGAAAAATCTTTAGGAAATAATCAGCGCTCTACTTTTTCTAGGGCGTGACTCCGATCTTGGCTTAAATCGATTCCGGCCAAACTGCCCGAATCCGTGGGCAGAACCAGCGTGAAGGTATTAAGGGTGTCGAGTTGACAGGAGCCGGAGATGGTTTCTAAATCGAGGATATGCCCGCCGGCATGGCGCTTTTGATCGAGAAAGTGAAAGTGATAACCGGGCACATTGATTCCTTTAACAAAGGGCGGCGAACGAAATCCGACGATGGTGCCGGCAACCTCTTCAAGGTTAAAGATCTTCTGATCTTTAACCACCTGGGCCAGAGGCTGATAGGGCTTCGACTGAGCCGGTACGCTGCGCACTTTCATATGCTTGAAGAGGCCTTCGATCTTGACCGCAACAAAGATATTCTGATTGGGCAGAATATCATCAAGCAGAGCTTTCAAAGCCTCATAGTTCAGGCCGGACTCTAAGGCAACCTCCTGATCAGAGGCAAAAAAACAGACACTGGCAAAAGGCGTTTTCA
>JAUVDU010000347.1 GCA_030595135.1 Deltaproteobacteria bacterium
GCAATCAAGAGGGATCCCGAGGCTATAACCGTGGGCTGCCGTAAATTTGATGAGACCTATGTTCCCGGCAGTTCCCGTTTCGGCCGCAGTTTCTCAAACTTCTGGTTTCGGGTGCAGACCGGAAACCGGATCGGCGACAGCCAGAGTGGTTTTCGAGCCTACCCCTTAAGCATTTTGGCCGCCTTCAAATGGCGGGAAAAACGCTACGCCTTCGAAAATGAGATCCTGGTTCGGGCCGCCTGGTCCGGGATCAAAGTGCAAGAGATAGATATCAGGGTTCACTATCCGGCCCGGCACGAACACATATCCCATTTTCATCGTCTCTGGGATAACTTGCGTTTAAGCTTTCTTAATACCCGGCTGACGATCCGTTCGATGCTGCCCTGGCCTCATAATCAGCTTGATGGCGAAGGCCGGCCTCCGGCCGAACCAGTTTCAATCTTTCACCCCCTGCGCAGTTTTCGCCTCCTGCTCAAAGAAAATGCCACGCCAAAACGGCTGGCGATTGCCGTCGCCTTGGGGGTTTTCGTTGGAGCGCTGCCGTTACTCGGCCTGCGGGCCATGATAATCTTAATGATTACCGGTTACTTCCGCCTCAACAAGGTTGTCGCCCTGACGGCGGGTAATATCTGTACGCCGCCCTTTGTTCCGGCTTTATGTATTGAAGCCGGGTATTTCATGAGACATGGCACATTTTTAACCGAGATATCATTTAAAACTCTGGGTTATCAGGCTTTGGAGCGCTTCTGGGAATGGGGCCTGGGCTCGCTGATTGTGGGGCCGGCACTGGCTTTAACGTTTGGTTTAATAACTTATGTTATCGCCTTGAAGATCAAAAACAACCGCATCGAAATTAAAGTGCAACCGTGATTCGCAAAGAAAATATCGACCCGATCAAAACCTGGAGCAGTCACAGCGTTGGAGCTCCCTGGCAGCACCGTTTTTTCTATTTTTTAATCAAGCTCGGCGGCCGCCATATCGCCTACCCTTTTCTCTATCCGGTAGTTCTCTTCTATCTTTTTTTCCGGCCCGATCAGCGACAAAAAAGCCGCTACTATCTTGAACACCGTTTTCCCGGCCGTCAGGGGTTTGCCGCCTGGCGTGACAGTTTTCGCATGATCATGGGGTTAAGCCGTTCGCTGGTTGACCGGGCTCTGGTCGGAATCTGCGGGCCGGAAATTCTGCAGACCGAATTTCCCGAAGGTAAACGCCTGGCCGAGCTTGCGGCCGCCGGAGAAGGTCTGATTATCCTGACTACCCACGTCGGCTGCTGGCAGGCGGCCATGATCTATCTCGCCAAACTCAAACGCCCGGTTCACATGCTGATGCAGCAAGACGAAGGCGATATCGACCGCCACTATTTTGAGCATTCAGGCCAGAAAAACCCCTATAAAACTATCGACCCGACCGGTTTTTTGGGAGGTACGCTGGAGATGGTTGCGGCCTTGAAAAAAGGTGATGTTGTCTGCATTATGGGCGATCGCCGCATGGGCGCCCAAGCGAACAGCCTGGCCGTCGATTTTTTAGGCGCTCCGGTACAATTTCCGGTAGCCGCCTGGAAGTTAGCGGCGGTCACCAATACGCCTCTGGCCGTTCTCTTCCCGCTTAAAACCGGCCCCGACCGCTACCGTATCGAATTGGCCGAAGTTATCCGGGTTCCCCAACAAGATTCGCGCCCCTTAAGCCGTTTAACCCCCTATCTGACCCGTTATGTGAGATGCCTGGAGGAACTCTGCGCAAAAGAACCGTACCAGTTTTTCAATTTCTATGATATGTGGGAAGAGTGATTTCAAATTTAAAAAGAAAGGTATTTTAACCATGCATGAAGCCAACCTGCGAGAGCAGTTGAAAAAAATAATCATTGAAGAGTTAAATTTGGAGGATATCGACGCCGCCGACCTTAACGATAACGACCCGCTTTTCGGCGACGAGGGTTTGGGACTTGATTCCCTTGATGCGGTTGAACTGGTCGTCCTCATCCAGAAACATTTCGATGTCGAGATTAAGGATATGGAAGAGGGTCGCGAAGCTTTGGCCTCAATAAACTCGTTAGCCGACTTCATCGAAACCCGACGCGCTGGTTAGGGAGAGAGGAGAACCATGCCCTGCAATCATCAGGATCGCCCAACCCTAACCAACTCCCGTGCCGCTGGCATTCTCCTGCACTTGAGTTCCCTGCCCGGGCCTTGGGGAATTGGTGATATCGGTCCGGAAGCCGAAAGGTTTCTCGGTTTTCTTGAAAAATCAGGTCAGCATTACTGGCAGTTTTTACCCGTAGGGCCGACCCTGGCAATTCACGGTCATTCGCCCTACATGAGTACGTCGGCTTTCGCCGGCAACCCTCTTCTGATCAGCCCTGACTATCTTTTACGTGACCAATGGATTAAAACCGAAAACCTCGCCGACCACCCGGAATTCTATCAATATCTGGTTGTTTTTGCTGAAGTTGTCGCTTTCAAAAAGGCTCTGTTCGAAAAAGCCTTCAGCAAATTCCTGACCACAAAACAGCGGCAGAGTGACTTTGTTACATTCTGCGACAAATCTCCTTGGCTTAATGATTATGCCCTCTTTGTCGCGCTCGGAGAAAAATTTTCCTCCCTTCCCTGGTACGAATGGCCCGAGAAAATTGCCCGTCGCGACCCTCAAACCCTGGCAGCAGAGGAAAAAGAACTTGCGGCCAGGATTACATACCACAAATTTGTCCAATTTATCTTCGCCGAACAGTGGCATGAATTAAAAGAGAAAGCTAATGCCCGGCAAATCAGATTAATCGGCGATGTGCCCATCTATGTCGCCTTAGACAGTGCCGATGTCTGGGCTCATCAGGAGTGTTTTCAACTCAATCCCGAAACCTTTAAACCGGAGTACGTCGCCGGTGTCCCGCCCGACTATTTCAGCCCCACCGGCCAAGCCTGGGGCAACCCCTTATATCGCTGGCAAAC
>JAUVDU010000084.1 GCA_030595135.1 Deltaproteobacteria bacterium
TTTGTAGAATTCGGAGCTACCTATCTACGTGTCGCAAGCATGGAGTCTCTTCAAGTCATGCTTTGGGGCGGTTATTTAGAGGTTCATTGCCTGGTTTTCTCTTGCAGGATTAATATGGCAAAAATTACGCTGAACAGTTACATATATGTTACGTTTATGTCATATATGCATGTGTTGCTCAGCAGTGTCCGGTTTGCTAATTGCAACCCGATATCCCTAGATTTTTTTGCAAAGCAAGTTGCTAACCGGATAGTACTGTGTGTTGCTAGATGAATGAGGCTGTTGCCATGAAGAAACTCTTCCGATTTGGGTTGGTTAGCGGATTGCTGTTGCTTGGGCTGCTGGTCATTGCCGGGATCGCTCTGAAGGTCTATTTTAATGAAGAGCGTTTGCGTTCTTTGATTTTGCCGCCAATACGTGAGGCCTTAGGCCGCGAAGTCAAGATTGCTTCTTTGCAGATTGATCTCTTAAGTGGGGTTAAAGTTGCCGGTTTGGTTATTAAAGAAGCTGACGGAGAAGCTGACTTTGTGGTTGTTAAAGAGTTTAGCCTTGGTTACAGTCTCTGGCCCCTGTTCGGAAAACGGTTGGAGATCAGTCGAGTTAGAATTGGGCAGCCGGTTATAAAGATTTGGCGTAATCGGGAAGGCCTCTATAACTATAGTGATTTGAAGTTTTTGCAGGCCGGGTCTGAAGAGGGTGCTGAATCCGGCTTGCAAGCACCTGTGTCGGACGAGGATACGGCCGCTAAAGTTTCACCCGCCGCCTTGCCGTTGGCCCTGGTGGTGCAACACTGTGAAATTACGGATGCCATTCTCTCATTCCATGATGAGCTGGGAGAATTTCCCAAAATCGATCTTGAAGCGAATCTAAAAAGCCGCTTGGATCTCGGGGATCTAAGGCCGGAATCGATCAATGTTGAAGGTAAACTAGACTTCTCTCTGACGGCTGAATATCACTCTTTGACCCCAAAAGTTCAGGGGACGGTTGAGTTTGACCGGCAGAAGGTGATTTATCGGGTATTCGTTAAGCAGGAACATGAGGAGTGTACAATAAGCGGTTCGGTGAGTGATTATCTGGCGGCCAAACCGGCGATAATTCTCAATCTTGATTCGCCCCGCTTGGATCTGGCCTATCTTGCGGCTCTTGGTCAACAGCTTTCAGCTGCCGGTGGTTCCGGTGCGAAACCGGCGCAAGAACAGGAGAAACCCGGAAAAATCGCAAAACCGGCTTCCGTTCCGCCATCTCCGCCGCCGCTAACGGCAGATGGGGTGCTTAACATCAAACAAGCCGTTTATGAAAACTTTCAGGTCGAAAATTTCAGCCTCCAATACCATTATGAGGATGCTCTTTTGCGAATCAAGGAGCTGAAAGGTGATCTGGCTGATGGTTCGTTTGCGGCAGCGGCAGTGATTAAGCCGTTTCTTTCCCAGCCCGAGTTTCAGGGGGACTTTTCATTTGCCGATCTTCAGTTATCGGCGTTAATGGCGATGGCGGCCCCGGCCTTTAAGGATAACCTGGGTGGTGCTGGGCATGGTCAATTCAAATTTAGCGGCCGAGGAGCCCAAGCCGCGTCTTTGCAGAAAAGTTTATCGGTTGAAGGTGAGTATGGTTTGCGCCGGGGCGGCCTTAATAATCTGCCTTTGACCAGGAATCTGGCTCAGCTTTTAGGGCTGCCTGAGTTGGAAAATCTTAAAATTGCCGATCTGACCGGTAACTTGCGGCTTAAAGATGGTCAGGTCAACCTTAATAATGCCTGGAGTGGTGATCAGCTCAGTGGTCAGGCGATTGGCAAAATCGGTCTTGATGGTAGTCTTGATTTGCCGCTCCACCTGGTCTTGAGCCGCAAGCTTAGTGCAAAGATGGCCCAGCGTTATCCTTGGGTTAAGGAGAGTTTTAATGACGATGAAGAGGCCGTTGTCGATCTGGGCTTGGCCGGAACCCTGTCAAAACCCAGATTGCGGCTCGATGAAAAAAAGGTGCAAAAACAATTACAGAAAAAATTGGAGAAAAAAATATTAGAAAAGTTGGCAGAGAAGCTGGCCGACAAAGAGGGTGAGTCGAGTAATAAAGGGGGCGACGTCAAGCCCGAGGATCTGTTGCGTCAATTTCTTAAAGAGTAGGTGGGTAGGGGTTTGCTGAAGGTATCGTTAAAATAATCTTTTCGCTTTCACGAACCTTTTCAGGTTAACAATTCAACAATATATGGAGGTTAGGTCATGGCATTAAGACTCTTGTGTATGGATTGCGACTATGAAAAACATTTAACTCCAGAGGAGAAAGATCTGAAAGTTTGCCCCAAATGCGGCAAAACCAATATTCAGGTTTATGATGATGAACTTGGTAAAGGGGCCCATTGTGCCGGAACCATTAATCCGGTAACCCGAAAATAATTCCACACTTTTAGCAAAAAAACGCGGGTAAATTTTTCTCGCGTTTTTTTTGCTAACTAGTGCCTGACCGAAAACCTGACAATTTTCTTGAGTGCAAGGCAGGCGCACTGTCAGCATTCCCGTTGGTCATAATTTTAACCGGAGGCATACACTGAGTATTCCGAGGATTAAAGTTTGAGCCTAACGCCGCAATCGGGGGAATTGGTGGTTTTCGGTTGCGCACTAACGGACTTGAATTGCCAGCATGGTAATATCATCTTCTGCTTCCAGCCCCTCCCCGAAACTCATAACCTGTTTGTAGATCTCCTCAATTAGATCCGTCGGTCCTGAACCATGCTGTTTTTTGATTATGGTCTGAAGTCGATCAAAGCCAAACATCTCGTCTTTGGGGTTAACGAATTCGTTAATGCCGTCGGTGTGGCAGAAAACTGTATCTCCGTTTTTAAACGATACGGTCTCTTCGGTAAAAGGGACAAATCCGCCCATGCCGATCGGGGCAGCACCTTTGCCCATCAGGGTAAGTGAGCCGTCTGTATGCAATAAGAGGGGCGCCGGGTGTCCGGCACTAGCGTAGGTGATCTGCTTCTTGTCGCCATCTAAGAGGAGGCAGGTCATGGTGAAATAGGCATCAAAACGATCCATGGGGTATTCCCGATCAAGTATTTTAAGCAGTTTGCTGGGCGAAAAATTGTCTTCATGCTTGTGGATGTACTGTTGGATACGTTGGGTGATAGAGACCGTAACCAGAGCGGCCGGGACTCCGTGGCCACTGACATCAACCATATAGGCGACAACTTTTCCTTTATCTAGAATGATCAGGTTGAGAATGTCGCCGCCGACTGATATGCAGGGCTCATATTTCCAGGCGAAAGTGAAGGCTTTGTGATCCGGGCAGGACTTCGGCAGGAGGCTACGCTGGATGCCGGCGGCGGCTTCCAGATCCTTTTCAATCAGGAGGCGGCGTTCTTCAATAAGCCGTTTGCGGGTTTCAGCTTCCGTAATATCGTCAACAATAATTATCACCATATCCTTTTGGTTGAAGGATATGTATTTAACCGAGATCAGCAGATGTTTGTTGATGGTTTCGCCGGAAATGATAAAGCTGCGGCTGATCAGCTGGCCTGCGGAGGAGATTTTTTCGGTCAGAGCCTTAACGATGGCGCTGCGAATCAGGCAGCTTTTACACTCTTCAAGAGTTCCGCAATCCTTGCCCGCTGTAAGCGGAAAGATACAGCCGATGGCATTGCCGCAGAGTTGACCTTCGACTTCGGCTTCGCTTTTGGCAAAGATCTTTTCAAAAACCTGATTGACCTGGCGCACTCGAGCTTCATGGTCGACAACAAAAACGGCAGAATTGAGATGGTCAAAGAGGGTGTTAAGGAAAGTGTTGGCTTCAATGGCATTTTCGAGCCAGATTTCACTCATTTATAAATCTCCAAACGAAAGGTTAGCTTTTCATTGAAGCTACCTTGCAAACCCGTTGCTGTCAAGTTTAAACTATTTAATTACTGGTAACTGTTCAGGTGTCCACCATTTGAGATTGAAGCCACCACCGGGCGTTCTAGGCGCTTGTCCCTCCACTTTTTAAGTAAAATTTCTGTTTTTCCAGCGCTCATTACGCTGAAATTGAAGAACTCGCTCGTGCCTCGCTCAAACAGCTTCAATTTCGGGTGCTTCATTCGCTGGGAAAAACGACGAAATTTTCCGAGACGTTCCGAGAAACCGCCTGACTGCTCTCCATGCTGAATAGTTACTAATTATTAAGATATCTGGAACTTGATCTTTACTTAATGAGGGAAATTTGCTAGTCATATCGGTCAGATTATATTTTGTCGAAAAAATTAAACTTCGATCATGTTGGATGTATTAGGAGGTTGTCAGAGAATAGCAATTTTTTCTCAGATCGAGGCATGCGAAAAAAATTACCACAGGCATATGCCTGATATTCCGAGGATAATTTTTTGAGCATAACAAAGAGCTGGGGAAAAAGGGCATTCTCGGACAGGCTCCTAGGGAATTGGGAGAGATAGAATGGCAGTTATCGTTCAATACATCGTGGTCAGAAATGGAGAGCAGAAGATGACTTTTACCTCCAAAAAAGAGGCCGATGCTTATGACAAACTTCTCGATGTCGCCGACCAGATGTACGCTTTTTTGCAGTCGGCAAAACTTGAGATGAGCGCTGATCAGTTGGAAGAGTTATCTTTTTATCTGGCCAAGAATCGGGAAACGGCCGTGGGCTTGTTGCGCGGTGGGAAAGCGAAAAAAGAGCCAGCCGCAGCTGTGGCCGGTAGCCGGGCGGCCAGCGGCCGGAAAACGGCAAAAGCCAAAAAAACGGCAGCCCCGGATGCCGGTGCGGCTGCAAGTAAAGCGTAATTTAAGCGGGAGTTGCAGTTTGCGGAAAATAGTTTTGTTGGCGGCTCTTTTTTTACTGGCTTGGGGTAGTGTTGCATGTCAGCCGCAGGGTTCGGCGGCTGATTTTAAATTAAAAAAATTCTTCGACCTGGCCGGGACTGGGGTTCGTGTCGGGATCGTTGATCCTGATTTGGGGCCTGCGGGTCGTTATGCTCGGCAGGTTTTGGCCAAGATGCGTCCAGCTGAGGCGGCGACTGCCGCCGCCATAGAAAAAAATATTGTTACCTATGAAAGCCATGTTCGAGCTCTGCTGGACAAGGTTTTGCGCCATGAAATTGATGCCGGGTTTGTCTATCGCAGCGATACCCTGAAGGTGAAGGATAAGATAACCGTTCTTGAGATTCCCGCGTCTTTTGCGGTTGCACCCGAATATGCTTTGGCCCGCATGCAGGGCGCCAAAACCCCGGTAGCGGCGCTCGATTTTATCAACTGGCTTCTGGCTCCTGAACGGAGCGAGATTTGGCGCGAATATGGTTTTCGACCCTTGTCACCAGTATTCGTAATAACTGCTGCGTCCAAAACGACCACGTCCGTTGCCTCTGCGGCCGCAGGGCATCAAGCCTTGCCAAAGGTTTCGCTTACGGTTTTTGCGGCTGCGGTTTTCTATGATGTTCTGCCGCAATTGGGGAAAGCCTATCAAGAAGAGAGCGGAATTGTCGTAGAATTAGAGTTTGCCGGTTCCGGAAAGCTCTATCAGAAGTTGGTTCAGGGGGCGGTTGGCGCTTGTGGTGCCGATATTTTTCTCTCGGCCGCGCCCTCATATGTTGCCGAACTGGAACGCCGGGGTCTGGCCGATAGCACTCGAACCTTTATGGGTAATGATCTTGTGATCGCGGTTTCTAGTCAGTGTTCTGCTTCTAAACCATGAAAATTTCCGGTTTTTCCGCCATGATGACGATTATTGTGCTCGGGGCGGGACTTTTTTTTGGTTCGCCTTTTGCCGCCCTTCTGCACTCTTTTGCTGGGGCTGACGGCTTTGCGGCACTGCTTAATCGGCAGGTTTTGATCGTGGTCGGTACCAGCTTGGTGACGGCTCTGATGGCAACCGGCTTGGCTGCGGTTGTCGGAATCGCTCTTGGCTACCATTTTACGTTTCGCAAAAAAACCGGTGGTCGCTGGTTGAAAACCTTTTTTTCCCTGCCTTTAGTGCTGCCGCCGTCAGCGGCCGGTTATATGTTGCTGCTCGCCTTTGGTCGCTATGGTCTGATTGGTGCACCTCTTTATCAAACTTTTTCCCTGCAGATAATGTTTACTACGACGGCCTTGGTTCTGGCCCAGTTTTTTGTTATTACCCCGTTGATGATGCAGGCCGCAAGCTCCGCTTTTCAGCAGGTTCCGGAGTCGTTGGTCAAAGCCAGCCACTCTTTAGGGGCGGATGAGTATACGACGTTTGTCAAGGTTCTGCTGCCGCTTTCGCGGCCGGTGCTGGTGGCCGGTGTGATTACGGCTTTTGCTCGGGCTATCGGAGAGTTCGGGGCGACAATGATGGTCGCCGGCCGCCTGAAAACCATCCCGATTATGATCTATGTCAAGGCGATGGGCGGTGATGCCGGGGTTGCCGACGGCCTCTCGCTACTGCTTGTCCTGCTCTCATTTCTCGTGCTTTTCCTGGTTAATTTTCTCGGGGAGAAGCGCCGATGACTTTGGTTCTCGAAAATGTCTCTCTCCAAATTGATCGCAATCCAATTTTAGAGCAGATCAGTTTCCGCTTGCCGGTTGGCCAGGTGCTGGTGGTTTTGGGGAATTCCGGGGCTGGTAAAAGTAAGTTGCTGGAGGTGATTGCCGGTCTGCTCAGGAATCAGTCGGGCAGGATTTTTTTTGGAGGACGGGATTTAAGCACACTCTCGCCGCAGGAGAGGGAAATCGGTTTTGTTTTCCAGGATTACGCCCTTTTCCCAAATATGACGGCCGAGGAGAATATTCTCTTTGGCCTGCAAGCCCGGCAAGCGCCGCTTCGGGAGCAGGCTAAATGGCTTAAGGCCGTGGCTGTTGAGCTCAAGATAGATCATCTGCTTAAGCGTTTTCCGACAGAACTTTCCGGTGGTCAGCAGCAGCGGGTCGCTTTGGCTCGTTGTATGGTTTTACGGCCTGAAGTGCTTTTACT
>JAUVDU010000281.1 GCA_030595135.1 Deltaproteobacteria bacterium
ACCAACAGACGACTCTTTTGACCCAGCTCATCCGGCAGGGCTCGCATAGCATTAAGGGCGCGATCAACGCCTTTTCGTTTAAAACCGCTGCCGATCATCAAGACCACCAATTCATCTTGAGCAATCCCCAACTCCTCGCGCAGAGAGCGACCCAGAGCGGAGCTGTCAGGTGATAGCAGGCGATCGGCCGGCACCCCGGGCGGCAGATCATGAAAACGATCGACCTGAGTCCCATAGATGGTTTGAAAGAGCCGCTTTTGCACCTCTGATATCGAAAGAATTGTGGTGTTTGCCGCAGGTTCAAAGACGGCTCGTTCAAAAGCGGCCAGGGTACGGTAGCGGGAAGTCAAACGGTAAACCCGACTTTTCTGCTCAACCGTGGCTGCATAACAGGGGTCGGCGGCAAAATAGAGATCAAGACCGGGCATCTTATTAAAACCAACTATCGCCCGATAACCATGGCTCAAAGCCTGAATACGCTTGGCAAAAGAGATATATTGACGATGATGGCTGAAAGCCTGGCTCTGTAAGTGCGTAAAATTTACGCCAACCGGAGCTTCACCCTGAAGACGGGCGGCAAAGATATCGACTTCAGCTCCCGCCTGACGACACAGATCAGCGATCCGCAGACAATCGCGCTGCAGGCCTCCGTAAGGGAAATATTTGAACATGGTAAAAGCGAGTTTCATGAAAATTCTCCTGAACGGTTTTGCCCGACAAACGACAATAATCGCTGACGAAAAACCTCGCTGGAAAAATTCTCAAGGACTCGACGGTAACCGATCTCGCCCAAATTCCGGCGGACCGCTCCATCAAGTTTCAAACACTGCTCCATAGCGTCGCTAATCTCATCTACGGCGCCGGCCCGGCAGAGTTTTACATCGTCAGCAAAAACTTCACGAATACCGCCACTATCAGTGGCTACAAGCGGCAGCCGGCAGACCATCGCCTCCAGTAAAACTCGCGGAAAACCCTCGGCGACAGAAGTCAAAACAAAGAGATCAAAGGCCGGCATTAAACGCACCGCCTGGCTTTGCGCTCCGGCAAAAGTGACCGCATCATCGAGCTCTAAAGATTTTACCTGACTGCGCAGATCCGACTCAAGACGCCCCTCGCCAACCATGACCAGATGCACCGCCGGCAGCCGTTGCCGTAACTTGGCAAAAGCCGAGATCAGGGTTTTCTGATCCTTGGCCCCAACCATACGACCAACATGACCACAAAGCAAAACCTCGGGATCGAGACCTAAAAAGCGCCGCGCCGCCTGGCGCTCCAACAGACTTTTCTCAGTCTGCGCAACATCAACCGCATTAGGCAAGGCCAAAACATCTTTGGGCTTAAGCCCGAAACCGGCCGCTAGGATATCTTGCCGGACCGCTTCTGAAACCCCGATGAAACGGCAACGCCCTTTAAGTATAAAACGTCCAACTAAACGCCGCGACCAGCTTCCCAATTGATGGAGGGCATGAACCACTGAAAAAACCGGGATCTTTTTTTTAGGCGTCAAAGAGAGCGCCGCAACCGCAATGGCTGTAGCTTTCCAACGATGCGCCAGAATCAGGGTGGGCTCATAGTTTTCTATAAGTTCCCGCAGTCGGCGCCGGGCCTCAAGACGAAAACCTTTAAGTTGCCGCCGGGAGAGTTCCAGAGATAGAGTCTCATCAACATCAATCGCCATTGTTTCGGGGGCCGGCGCAGAATCGGTCAGAAAAATCACTACCCGATAGAAATCAGGCGGGAAAGCATCGAGATACTGGTTACAGGTCACCCGTAAACCATCATCACGGTAACGTATCTGGAGAACAATGTTACGGGAGCTCATTGGTGAGAAGCCCCTGCGGCTGAGCGATCCGGACGAAACGTAATCGCAATACCGTAACAGGGGAAGAGATAGCAGAGATTCTCCTCGTAAAACTCCTGCATTGCAGGTGAGAGATTAAAGATCTTCTCATGCAACTTTTTCCACCATTTACGCCCTTTAAAAGGCGACCGGAAACGGAGCTTTAAGGAGGTTATTTCAAGACGAGATTCGGTATAGAAAGTCGGAACTTTTCGACTTAGCTGACGCTTTTCATGACAATAATAATAGAAACTGTAAAGTCCGAAAAAACGGACATGAGTGGGGTCGGAATAGTGATAAGGGTTAGAGAAGTGAGGCACCATGAGACGACAGCTGCCACTGTCTTTCAAAACCCGCAAAATCTCTTTGATCAGCTGGTCAAAATTGTTGATATGCTCAAAGAGGCTGCGCGCATGGATCTCATCAACGCTGTTATCGGGCAAAAAAGAGAGACCTTTTTCAAGATCGGCGACAATGTCGACATGAGCCAGATCGACCCGATCGATACCGATTCGGCCATCATCTGAAAAAGCTTTCGCCTTATCACCGCAACCAAGCTCAACAATTACCGGATCGGATCCCTGTAAAATGGTGTCGAGGTCGGCTTTAATTTTTAAAGTAATCTCAGTCATTTATTCAGCTGCTCAGTTGAGCAAAAAGTGAGGCGTAGCGCCGGGCCACGGTCTGGCTGTCGTAGATGCCCAAAATTGACTGTCGGGCCTTAACTCCGATCGCCGGCAAATCTTGTCGATGATCCAGCAGCCAATTGATTTTATCAACCATCTCCACCGGGTCGGAGGCGAGCATACCGTTTACTCCGGGCTTGACAATCTTCTCCGTCACTGCAGTGGCACTGGCCACGGCGGGCAGACCGCAGGCCATGTATTGTAGCAGTTTGAATGCGCATTTACCTTTGGTCCAGGGATCTTCAATCAGAGGCATGACCCCAACATCAAACCTTCTGATATCATCAACTTCACGCTTTGCCGACCACTTTATTTTTTCTACCGGACAATGAAAATCATCAATAAAATCATCACAGACGATAGTCAACTTGAAATCACGACGCAACTCAAAAAGGCGATTCAAAGGCTCGGCCAGAGCTTGCAAATAAACCAGATTAGCCCGTGAACCGATCCAACCAATATTTAAGGGCCTACTGTCGGAGGAATCCGGAGATAAAGGCCCAGGCCTGAAATAGTCACAATCGACGCCGGTGGGAACGACTTCAACCCGACGCGCCCCGGCATTTAAAGCCTGCTCTTTGAGATAGTCATTACCGGCACAGAAAAGATCCGCCGACCGGGCAATCGCGGCAAAACGCTGACTTTTACGCGGCGAGATAAAATCTTCACTATTGCTGTCGGAAAACATCACCGCATCATCGAAATCGTAAACCAGGATGCGCGCTCTCTGACGTAAGAGATAGAGCGAGTGACGATGAAGCAGACGTTTCAGGAGCAAAACAATATCGTAAACCGGCAGTTTTTGCAGCAGCTTAAGGCGCTTCCAGTTGCTCTTAGGCAGAGGCACCGCCTCAACATCCAACCCCAAACCGCACCAGATATCAAGATTTTGCAGAACCCGAAAACGGGCACTGGGGGTTTTAAAGGAGGCGGTCAAAAAAAGAATTTTCATCGGCCTCCAAGTGGTCACATCGCTTTAACAATTAACTTAGCAA
>JAUVDU010000170.1 GCA_030595135.1 Deltaproteobacteria bacterium
AGGCGGCGCAACTCCCGGCTCTTGATGAATTTGGTCAGGGTTTTAGTTGAGGCTCGAAAAATCGGTAAGTTGTAAACGCCTCGGTCGGTTTCAATCTCAGTCAACTCCGGCTCGACTTTTTTTTCACCCTTTAAAGCTGCCCGCCACTCATCCAAACCGGCCCCGAAAGCGCCGACTGGCCCGATACCGTGGATCGCCAGCGGGATCATTGCTGGTCTCCATCAAGGCTGATGACCAGAGCGGCATTATTGCCGCCGAAAGCCAGTGATTGACTTAAGGCCAGGTGACCGTTGATATCTTGGGCAAACTTGGTTGGAGCGTGGCCGATCTCGGGGTCGATTTTTTCAAATCCGGCACTGGCGGGGATTTTGCCGCTTTGCAACATAGCGATGGTAAAGGCGGCTTCTAAAGCACCGGCCGCTCCAAGCGTGTGCCCGGTGTGGCCTTTGGTTGAAAAAAATGGGGTCTGAGGGAAAATGTTTTTTAGAACTTTTCCTTCGGTTCGGTCGTTGTTGGCGGTGGCGGTGCCGTGGGCGTTGATGAAAGATATCTCTTCCGCTTTGCTGCCGGCATCGCTTAATGCCAACTGTAAAGCCTGGCGCAAGCCTTTGCCTTCAGGATGAGGGGCGGTCAGATGCCAGGCGTCACAAGAGCTGCCGTAGCCGG
Source organism: Deltaproteobacteria bacterium (assembly GCA_030595135.1). GTDB lineage: Bacteria > Desulfobacterota > Anaeroferrophillalia > Anaeroferrophillales > Tharpellaceae > Tharpella. The sequence continues at coordinate 667 of JAUVDU010000170.1, forward strand.
CAACAAAAGCTTGGGCCGGCCGGTCACGGAGTTTTCGCAGTTTGTCTGATTCGAGCACCAAGATAGCCGCTCCCTCCCCTAAGTTGAGACCGTTGCGTTGTTGATCAAAAGGTCGGCAAGCTTGATGATCACTGATCATCAACGAGATAAAACCGTTGCAGGTGACCCGACAAAGTTCATCACTGCCGCCGGCCAAGACCAGATCACAGATCCCGGATTTGATCCAGCCGGCGCCAATGCCAATTGCATCGGTACCCGAGGCGCAGGCATTAACGATTGTAAGCTGGGGGCCATGTAGATTGAAAAACTGGGCGAGTACGGCAGACGGATTGCTGCGCAGATAGCGGTCAATCGGCTTGAGGTCAGGATGTTTCCGGTCTCGATAGTCACGATAAAATTTTTCATCATTCATGGATCCGCCGACGGTCGTCCCGACACAGACCCCGATTTTAAGTTGAGATAAATCTTTATTGTTAATATTATCCCGGCCATTGTTACCCCAACCGGCCCTGTTTAAAGCCTCACGAGCCGCCGCCAGAGCGAGTCGGCTGGTGCGTAACCACGGCTGGTTTTCATTTTCATAGTCAAGCGGTGATGGCGGCAGTTCGAAAACCGGATATGCAATCGCATGCTCAAGCTGAAAACGTCGTGGGGCGGCCGGTTCCCGGCGTTCCTCAAAAAGGGCCAAAACAGCACTCTCAAAGTCAAGGCCAGTGGCGCACAAAGCTCCGATCCCGGTGACTGCAACCCGTTTGTCAGTCGGCGATATGGTGGAGTTGCTAATGGACATAAATTCTGAATAATCTCAAAGACATACTTAAGTTGTTGCCGGAGTGAATCTCGACATTCATTTGCTTGACCACGAAATACACGAAAAAGGGATATTTGTAAATATTTGCTATGAAATTAAATTTTTGTGGTGGGTAACTCGGAAAGCTTCATAGGGTTGACAAAGAGTTAAATGATGTGTAAGGCAATGGTGTTTGTTTGATAGGGTAATTTTGTTAGGCGGGCTCAATTTTTATTGTGTAGAACTGAAAAACGGGAGGGGTTTTTGCGTAAGCTGATTTGGTGTGTCCTGATTTTAGGGGGTTGTCTTCTGATCTCTGCTTGTGCGACGTCGAAGAAGACTCGCGAGATGGTACGGCCGATCTCTATGGCGATACCGGACGATTATCGGATGGCTGCCTACTTGGGGCTTTTCGCACCCAGAGAGAGCTTTATGTTGACCGAAATCAAGGCTCGGATTGTGGTGGCTGAAATTTTTCAGGTGCGGTGTTCACACTGTCAGCGCCAGGTTGATGATCTGGTTGATCTCTATAATCTGATACTTAAAGAGAATCTTTCTCATCAGGTTAAAATTGTCGGCCTGGGCTATGGCGATGACCTTTTTGAGGTTGAAGAGTTTGGTCGTCATTTTGCTATTCCATTTCCGCTGTTTGCCGATCCTCAAGGGCGTAAAGTGAAAGTTGATGAAATTCCGGTTACTTTTATTCTGGAATTAACTCCGGAGGGAGCTCAGGTTCTCTATGAATTTCACGGCCTGCTCCCGGATGCCGAGGACTTGTTGAAACTTATTCGCCAAGCGACCGGTTTGTAAGATAATTTCGTAACTATTCAGCGTAAGTAGAAAAGCACCTAATTTTGATGGATTTCAGTAAATTCTGGGGACATAACCTGATTCTTCGAAGGAAATCGGGATTGTGTCCCCAGAATTTACGCGGATTAGATTTTTTATTGATTGTTTTGTTGGGAAATAATTTAACTAGGAGAGGTGAAGTATGAGTTATGAAAATGTGACAGTCGAGATTATAGCTGAGAACGTGGGTGAGATAACCCTGAATCGGCCGAAGAGTTTAAATACGTTTAGTCTGCCGTTGGCCCGGGAGCTGAATCAGGCTTTGTTGGAGCTTGATGGTCGCGACGATGTGCGGGTGATTATTCTTAAAGGTTCCGGGAAAGCTTTTTGTGCCGGCATTGATGTCAGCGATTTCTTCGGTAAGACGGCGATGGAGTATAAAGAGTGGATCGAGACCATGGAAACTCCGCTGATTACCATGAGTCGGATGAAAAAACCGGTAATTGCTCAGGTTCATGGGGTTGCGGCGGCCAATGGCGCGGGTCTGGTGGCGGCGGCTGATCTGGCGGTAATGGCGTCTGGGGCGCGTTACGGTTTGACGGCAATTAATGTTGGCCTGAACTGTATTGGTCCGATTGTCCCGGTGAGTAAGATGATTGGTCGTAAAAGGGCTTTGGAGCTGCTTTTCGACGGTCAGTTGATTAAGGCTGATAAGGCTTTGGATATGGGGCTTGTCAACCGGGTGGTGGCTGATGATGAACTCGAAGCCGAAACCCGTAAATGGGCCGCTGAACTGGCACAAAAGAGCCCAATTGCCTTACAGATTGCCAAAACCGCTTTCTATGGGGCCGCTGATCAGGATTACTATAAAGCCTTCGAGTATATGAATGAAGCTTTTGCCCGCATGTGTACGACTGAGGATGCGGCCGAAGGGATTAAGGCTTTTATGGAGAAACGGACACCTAACTGGCAGGAAAAATAGTCGATTTTTTTGGTGTACGCAGGAAGTAAATTTAAAGCTGACCTTTTAAGAGCGCAAGTTCTTAAGGTCAGCTTTTTTCTTGTAGTGTTTTAAGGAATGCGGCCGCTTTGGTGCGGGTCTCCTGATATTCGTCGTCGGGGTCGGAGTCGGCAACGATGCCGCCGCCGACCTGGAAATAGAGGTGGTTGTTGCAGGCAACAGCGGTGCGGATAGCGATATTGAAGTCGAGATCGCCGGAAAAATCGAAATAGCCGATTGAGCCGGTATAGACGCCGCGGCAGGTCGATTCAAGTTCATCGATAATCTCCATTGACCGCAGTTTTGGCGCCCCTGTGATTGAACCGCCGGGAAAAGAGTTGAAGAGACAGTCGCTGCTGCTTTTTCCCGGCCGGATCCGGCCCGCCACGGTAGAGACCATATGGTGGACGTTGGCGTAGCTTTCCAAGATCTGCATCTCGGGCACATGGACGCTGCCGTAAGCGGCGACCCTTCCCAGATCATTGCGTTCAAGATCGACAATCATGATATGTTCAGCCTGGTCTTTGGGGCTTAAAAGGAGTTCCCGGCCGAGAGCTGAATCTTCTTTGCTCGTGGCGCCTCGTGGCCGGGTTCCTTTGATTGGCCGGGTTTCGATATAGTCGTCATTGATGAGGAGGTAGCGTTCCGGCGAGTTGCTCATGATGCAGTGCTCACCGGTCTCAAGGTAGGCCCCGAAAGGGGTCGGACTTAAGTTGCGGAAATGGAGGTAGAACTCTTGGAGGCTGCCGCTGAAAGGGGTGGCAAAACGTTGTGAAAGGTTGACTTGGTAGATGTCTCCGGCGGCGATATAGTCGAGGATTTTTCCGATTGCGCTCTTGTATAACGGGTAACTGAAATTTGCTTCAAGATGGCCTTCGGCTGAGCTGATCTGTTTCGTCTCTTCCGCTTCCTTTACTTCACTTTTCCGGGCCCCATCCACAACCTCTCGCAGTTCATCAAGCCTCTGACGAGCCCGGATCCGGGCGGCCGGGCTTTCAGCTTTTTCCGGCAGGCCGCTGGCTAAAAGCCAGGTCGTGTTGGTTAAGTGATCAATTGCGATCAGGGCGTCGTAAGCGGCAAAAAAAGCGTCCGGCATCTTGAGGTCGTTGATGGTGGTCTGGGCGAAATTTTCGACCTGGTGGCCGAGTTCGTAGCCCAGATAGCCGATGAGGCCGCTTTCAAAGGGCAGAAAGCCACTCTCTTTAGGTCGTTGCCAGCGCTTTTGCAATGCGTCAAGAAAAGGAAAAAAATGGCTTTGGTGCTCGGTTTTTTCTCCATTCAGGCAGTTTTCTTCAGTAATATTGCAGCCGTGGGCGGTGATTTTTAGAAAAGGGTCAGCTGCCAAAAAGGAGAAACGGCCCAGTTTTCCGGCATCAACATTAGCATCAAGCCAAGCGGGAACCGGCTTTTCCGAGAGTTTGAGAAAGAGGGCCGCAACCGATGGCGGACTATCGACGGATTCAATAAGTAACATGGCGCGGCACCTTAGACGAAAGTATGAGTAAGGTCAAGACCCTGCTTGGCGATTTAGTCGTCGCCGGTGAAAAAATATCATTAGAAGGGATAACAAAACGACAAATCCGGCCACGATTGCCGGCAGGTCGGGGTGGCGGGCGAAGAAGGTTGCTTGCCGGCATGGGGTGATGGTGGCCTCGATCAGGCCCTCCTGGTTTAAGGGGAGTTGTTGTTCAATCTCTCCTTGCGGATTGATGATCGCGGAGATTCCGGTGTTGGC
>JAUVDU010000191.1 GCA_030595135.1 Deltaproteobacteria bacterium
ATGGACCGGAATTCCGGTTTCGGTTGGTATTGCCACGACCAAAACTCTGGCCAAACTAGCTGGCCGGCTGGCTAAAAAATCGAAGAAAGCCAATGGTGTCCTGGATCTGAGTTCATCAAAATATCTGGATAAAGCTCTTGAATCTGTCGTGGTCGGCGATGTTTGGGGTGTCGGCAGAAGGTACGCCGCTTTTTTAAAGAGTAAGGGCATTGAAAATGCTTTGCAGCTTCGTGATGCTGACGATAATCTTATCCAAAAGAAAATGGGTATTGTCGGTCTCAGGTTGCTCAATGAACTTCGGGGTATTTCATGTTATCCCCTTGAGCAGTCACCGCCCCGTAAGAAATCGATCACCGTATCTCGGACTTTCAGAAAAGGGATAGAGTCGCTCGATGAATTGCTGGAGGCGGTTGCCGCTTATATCTCGTCGGGCGCGGAAAAGCTGAGGCGCGAGAGGTTAGGGGCCGGGGTTTTGATTGTCTACGTTATGACCAATCGTTTCAAGGATGATTATTACTACAATAGTGCTACGATTAATCTCCCGGTTCAGACCAATGATACCTCGGAGTTGATCGGTTATGCTCAAGATGGGCTTAAGAAAATCTACAAAAAGGGGTGCCAGTATAAAAAAGCCGGAATTTTGCTCAATGATCTTGGTTCGGAAGCGTTGATTCAGGCTAACTTTTTTGACACGGTTGACCGAACCCGGTCAAAAAAACTGATGCAGGCACTGGATACAATTAATTGCACTATGGGCTCCGGTGCTATCCAATATGGGGCCGTCGGATTGGATAGCAATCAGAGTTGGAAAACAGCTTTTAATCAACGCTCCAAAGCTTATACAACTCATTGGGATGAGCTTGCGGAAGTGGTAACTTGATGGAATACTTTGCCGAATTTGGTTATGCCGGGCTTTTTTTAGCCTCGTTTTTAGCGGCAACAATTTTACCGTTGAGCTCGGAAGTCGTGCTTAGTTTTTTGTTGTTGAATGGTTTAAACCCAAGCATCTTAGTGGGCGTTGCGACCGTGGGTAATGTCCTTGGGTCACTGGTAAACTATGCGATCGGGTTGTGGGGCGGTGTTTTTCTGGTGCGGAAGGTTTTGAAAGTTTCGGAGAGTGAATCGGTTAAAGCACAACAAACATTTAAAAAATATGGAGTATTCAGTCTTTTTTTTGCTTGGGTGCCGGTGATAGGTGATCCCTTAACCGTGGTTGCCGGTGTCTTGAAGATAAATATTATGGTGTTTCTTACCTTGGTTACATCGGGTAAATTAATTCGCTATGTGGTCATCAGTTATGTTATTCTTATGTCATAACTGATGACCATGTCTATTTCATGATGACGTAATTATTCTGCTTTTTTTTTGATCCTCTTGGACTTGTCGGCGTTGGCTACGGCCCAGAAAAATGATTGGATATCGATCATATCTCTTGGTGTGAGATTGTCCCCGTAAGCTTTAAGGTCGGCTTTGAAATATTCGCCGAAATCGAGTAGGGCTCTGTATGTTTTCCAGTTTAACTTAGGGTCGTAATGTAACTGGAAGGCACAGATTTCGGCGGCTTTCTTGGTTACGGTGGGTTTTAAGAAAAGATATTTTTCGGGGTCAGCTAGATAGAGGAAGTATGTTTGAGTCGTCCATTTGTCGGCTTTTAGGGTAGTTAGAATTTTGGCGAAGTTTATGAATCGGGATTTTATATCCTGATCTCCGTAGAGCAGTTGAAAAAGGGAGTTGCAAAATAGTTCCTGATTTTCTGTGTCAACCAAACCTTCTTTAAGGCTCATCTTTTCATTAGGGAAAATAAGGGTTGTTTTGTTTATCACAGAGAGACTCAGCCTGGTGATTTCCTTGAAATCTTCCTCCTCCAGTAATTTCTGAAATGCTTCCCGGCCAAGTGAAGAGACCAGTATCTCCCGCGCTTCTAATTTGGGTTGTCTCTCTTCACGGATAAATTTTTCATCGTTAAAGCCTTCAGGGAAAATCTTTAAAAAGATATCGACCATTTTTTGCATACTTTTATATGTAGCGGGGGTTTTCGTTTGGCTGTGATCAACGTTGTCGAGAAGAGGATGGGAGTTTATTTCAGGTATGATGTCAATATAGTTCGGACTGTAGAGCAGCGTTGTCATGCCGCTGTTTATAAAAAATGCTCTAAATTTGCTAGGAGATAAAACCTGCGTTACCTTACCCAAACCCCACTCGGGTTTATTTTTATGTTTTATAAAAGTCCTGTTATTCAAACGCATTTTTTTTCTCCTGATTGAGTTTTATTTTTGCTGGGCCGGGGTTGGTGATTATAATGTCTGTGGCTATTTGCCATCCAGTAGTCTGCCGATGCCGCCCAAGACCGAGCCTTCACCCTTGTCGCTGCCGCCGGTGGATGGGGCGTGGGCAATGATGCGGTCGGCCATTCTTGAAAAGGGGAGGCTCTGCAGGTAGACGGTTCCAGTGCCGTTTAAGGTGGCAAGAAAAACACCTTCACCCCCGAAAAACATCGATTTAAGGTTTCCGGCTCGCTCAATGTCGTAGCTGATGCCTTTAGTGAAACCGACCAGACAGCCGGTGTCGACTAAGATAGTATCGTTGTTGAGCTCTTTTTTGATGATTGTTCCACCGGCATGAATAAAGGCCATTCCATCGCCGTTTAATTTTTGCAGAATAAAGCCTTCGCCGCCGAAGAAACCGGCTCCCAGCTTTTTATTGAAGGCGATACCGACTTGGGTGCCGAGTGCGGCACAGAGAAAAGCATCTTTCTGGCAGATAAATTCCCCGCCGACATCCTGCAGGTTAAGGGCGATGATTTTTCCGGGGTAAGGGGCGGCAAAAGCGACCGATTTTTTTCCGCTCCCGGTGTTGGTGAAATGGGTGAGAAAGATTGATTCACCGGTCAGAACCCGTTTGCCGACTCCTTTAAGCAGTCCGAAGAGGCCCTCGTTGGCTTCTGAGCCATCGCCCATTTTGGCTTCAAACGAGATTCCTGAATCCATATAGTTCATGGCTCCGGCTTCCGCGATAACGGTCTCATTCGGATCCAGTTCAACCTCCACAATCTGCATATCATTGCCGATTATCGTATAATCCACTTCATGACATATCATAATAAAGTCCTTTTTGCATAGATATTGCACTGGCTGGGTTACAGGATTGGAAGGTACAAACTTAACTCATAACACAAAGTAGCAAAAATGGCTCGATAAAACAACGAAAAAAGCGATAAGTGATGTTTAACGGTGGTCGTGTTTTATTTCACTTGGCCGGAGAGGTCGTTGGTGCGTTGTTTTTTTATTGACAAATATTCTGAAATGGCGGAAAGTTTTTGGTGTGTTGAGGTTTTTATGAGAATGAAGTGTTTTTTTCTTTATTGTGGGGGTTGATTGTTTTGCTTGGAGCAGGGTTGGGAGAGGTTGCGGCGTCAGAGTCGGTTAGTGAAGTGAAAGAGCTTGTTCCGGAGATGGAAGTCGGTGTTTTTGACGGTTGCCTGGGGGTTGAGATTATTTATGGTGTCAGGGAGGTTGATGCCGAAAAAGGGGCGGTGGTTATTGTCAATGGCCGCAACGAAACTTTCGTCAAATATTGTGAAGTAATCAATGAACTGACGGCTGCCGGTTTTTCGGTCTACACCTTCGATCATCGCGGTCAGGGGTTTTCCGGACGTCAACTCACCGACCCCCATAAAGGTCATGTCGACAGCTTTGACGATTATGTCGCCGATCTTCACTTTTTTTTGGAGCATATGGTCAAGCGGCGGCCGCATGACTCTTGTTTGGTTCTGGCTCATTCGATGGGGGGTACCATTAGCCTGTTGCATGAGCTGCGTTATCCCGGAAACTTTGCCGGCATAGTCATGACCGCCCCGATGCTCGGTTTCCCAACCGCTCCCTGGCCCGCCTTTCTGGTGCCGCCGCTCTTGTCCCTGTTGGAAGCTCTGGGCCAGAGTCAAAGGTATATTCACGGAGGAGGGCCTTTCAAGCCGGAGTCTTTTAGCGATGATAATATTCTGACCTCTGATCAGGATAATTATAATCGTAATCAGCGTCTTATGGCTGAGTATCCTCGGATCCAGCTGGGTTCGCCGACCAACGCCTGGGTCAAGCAGGCTTTGGTGGCGATAGATAAGATTTGGCTCAGCCATGCTCAGGAGGCGATCGAAGAGGTTATGGCGGGTGCTGAAAGTTTGCGGGCGCCGCTCCTGATTCTTCAGGCCGGGGCTGATCGGGTGGTTGATAACCAGGCGCAAGAGCGATTTTTTTGCGGCCGTGCCGGAAAATGTGAACTTCAGGTGATTTCGGAAGCCCGGCACGAGATTCTGGTGGAAAGCCCGGAGCTCCGGGAGATGGCCGTCAAAGCAATGCTGGATTTTTTTGAACAGATTTGTGGTGATTAACTTGACATCAAAGTATAATTTGTTATTTTTATCAAAATAGAGCTCGATTTTAATCATGCTCAAGTAGTGTCCTCCTAATACGGCCTCCTGGTCGATCTTAAGAGTGTGTGAGGTATGGCAAATTGCAAGAGAAGCCCGCAATCAACCAGAGAACCGCCAAGGTCGACCTTTTGTTGGAGGTGGTACGGCAACTGGCCGAAGAGCTGCACGCCGGAAAGGGGTATACTCTGACGATAGCACTGGATAGTCTTTTGGATCGTGATCTCGGGC
>JAUVDU010000064.1 GCA_030595135.1 Deltaproteobacteria bacterium
ACTTTGGTTGTCAGCCAGAGGCTCGCTCTCGCCCCGGCCCTGAGAACTTAGACGGAAGTTGTCAACGCCTAAATCGACCAGGGCCTGCTCAACACTCAGAGCCCTCTTTCGGGAGAGCTCCAGGTTTGATGCGGCCGAGCCGATACTATCAGTATGGCCGGTTATCATAATTTTTTTATCAATCAGAGCTTTACTTTGTAAGGCTCCGGCGATCTCCATGATTTGCTTATTCGCACTCTCGGAGAGTTTGGTTGAACCCGAAGCAAATTCAATTTTCAGATTGATCAGCCCTTTTTCGGCCGATAAAGAGCGGCTGATGGTTTCGCTGTCAACCACCAGTTCATAGTTTCCACGATCCGGGCCGGTCGCCTGTTTTTTGACCGGGTCAGCCGGAACCGTAAAAGCATCCCGGCTAGCGACCGGTTTCAGGGGGTCGGTTGTGGCTTGAACTGCTGCTGGTAACGTAATGGAAATAAATAGAAAAAAAATGAGGAGGGTGGTTAGGGAAAATTTTTTGTGGATATTTTTAGTCGACATAATTCCTCTCGTTAATCTGATGTTGCTTGAATTGATCGTAACTATTCAATGCAAGTAGAAAAGCATCGTATATTGATGGATTTACGGGTTAGCTGAATAGTTACAATTGGTCTATCTTGCCGCCATCTGTAATCACTTAGTGTAACATAACCTGCAAAGGTGGTAAACTATTTTTCTTCACCATTCACATAGCTTTGATTTTCGTAAAATATTTAGTTTTGTTGGCTCGTGTTTTTATGTTATAGAATTGTAACTATTCAGTGTAAGTGGAAAAGCACCGTATATTGATGAATTTCAGTGAATAACGGGGACATAACCCGATTCTCCGAAGGAAGTCGGGTTATGTCCCCGGAATTTGCGGGTTAGCTGAATAGTTACTTTATTTCAATCTTGACAAACTGTTACTTTGAGGGCTGAAATGGGATATTGTAGCAAGGAGGATTGGACGCTTTTTCTAGCCTCAGGCTGTGGTCTTGGAGCTCTACCGAAAGCGCCCGGAACCTGGGGTTCTCTAGGAGCTTTGCCTTTGTGGTTTCTTTTTTCCTGGTTGAGTAATGGCTGGTACCTGTTGTTGGTCTTGGTCATCTCCGGCTTGGCTATTTTTATTGCCGATGAAGCGGGAAAATATTTGCGGGTTACTGATAGCCCGGTGATTGTTATTGATGAAATTGCAGGCTTGTTATTGGCTTTGACCGGTGTACCTTTGGGTTTTGGCAACTTTTTGACGGCCTTCCTGTTGTTTCGTGTTTTTGATATCGTCAAACCTTTTCCGGCAAACTGGTGTGAAGAAAATCTGTCGGGTGGACTAGGTGTGGTAACCGATGATCTGGTTGCCGGTATAATGACCTGGGTGGTGATGCACCTTCTGTTTGTCTAATTTTTTTGTTCGGCTATTAGGCCGGAGTAGGAGTTTTTCATGGATAAAAATCGTCATCGGGCGATGGAAATGGCAGTCAGCCAGATCGAAAAAGAGTTTGGCAAGGGTTCAATCATGCGGCTGGGTGATGAATCCCGGGCTGACGGTATCGATGTTATTTCAACCGGCTCATTAAGCCTGGATATTGCTTTAGGTGTCGGCGGTATTCCGCGCGGCCGGGTGATCGAGATCTATGGCCCCGAATCTTCAGGTAAGACCACGTTGGCCCTGCATATTGTTGCTGAAGCACAAAAGATTGGCGGTGCCGCCGCTTTTGTTGATGCCGAGCATGCTCTTGATGTGATCTATGCCCGTAAACTGGGAGTCAATGTTGATGACCTTCTGGTTTCGCAGCCTGATACTGGTGAACAGGCCTTGGAGATAACCGAGATTCTGGTGCGCAGCGGAGCCCTTGATGTTGTTGTTGTTGACTCGGTCGCCGCTCTGGTGCCGCGGGCCGAGATTGAGGGCGAAATGGGAGACTCCCACATGGGCTTGCAGGCTCGGCTTATGTCGCAGGCCCTGCGAAAGCTGGTGGCGGCGATCAGCAAATCGAAAACCACAGTTATTTTTATCAACCAGATTCGGATGAAGATCGGGGTTATGTTCGGTAACCCGGAAACAACTACCGGCGGTAATGCACTGAAATTTTATGCCAGCGTGCGTCTCGAAATTCGGCGGACCGGCGCGATCAAAAAGGGTGACGATGTCCTCGGTAATGCGACTCGGGTCAAGGTTGTGAAAAACAAAGTCGCTCCGCCTTTCAAGGAGGCCCGCTTCGATATCCTTTTTGGTGAGGGAATTTCCAAGGCCGGTGATGTTCTTGACTTGGCGGTTGATTGCGGAGTCGCGGAAAAGAGCGGTTCCTGGTACTCTTACAATGGTGAACGTTTGGGTCAAGGGCGTGATTTCGTTCGTAACCATCTCAAGGAGAATCCCGACATTCTGGATGAGATGGAACTTAAAGTCCGGGAATTTTACTCGATTCCTGTGGCTGGAGTTAAGAATCAAGAGAAACCGTCTGCGGATAAAGTGTAGATAGTGCGCGATCGAAAACCGACAATTTCCCCGATTGCGGCGTTAGGCTCAAATTTTAATCCTCGGAATACTTATTGTATACCTGTGGTTAAAATACTCGCCTGCCTTGCACTCGAAAAAATTGTCAGATTTTCGGTCAGGCACTAGATATTAAGGTGAATCTCAATGGAAATGTTCCACAATATTCTTAAGACAGCGCTTAAATTCAAGGCTTCAGATATTCACTTGAAGGTTGGCGCGCCTCCAATTGTTCGAATTGACGGAAATCTCTATCCTTTCAAGGATTTTCCTCGCTTAAGCGTTGAAAATCTTAAAGAGATGTCCGAAATTATGATGGGGCCAACCCAAAAAGAGTACTTACGGGATTTTCATGAGGTCGATCTTGGTTACGGGGCTTCCGGAATCGGGCGCTTTCGAGTTAACATCTACCAACAGCGCAGTTCGCTGGTGATCGCCATGCGAACCATATCCTTCGAGATCCTTGATCTGACTACGCTGAATATGCCGCCGATTGTTGAAAAGCTTATTGATGAGCAGCGCCGTGGTTTGATTCTCGTAACCGGTACTACCGGTAGTGGTAAGAGTACGACATTGGCGGCAATGATCGATTATGTCAATCAGCATCGCAGTGAAAATATTATTACGATTGAAGATCCCATAGAGTATTTGCACCGCGATAAATTAAGTCTTATCAATCAGCGCGAAGTCGGCTTCGATACAACCTCTTTTGCTCTCGCTCTACGATCTGCCCTGCGCCAGGATCCCGATATATTGTTGGTTGGTGAGATGCGCGATCTGGAAACCATTGAAATTGCAATGACGGCGGCTGAAACCGGCCACCTGGTACTCAGTACGCTGCATACTGTCGATGCGGTTGAGACCATTAACCGGATTATCTCGGTCTTTCCACCACATCAGCAAGCCCAGGTGCGCCTTCAGCTGGCCAGTATTCTGCGCGGTGTGATTTCTCAACGCTTGATTGAACGTTGTAATAAAAAAGGTCGAATCCCGGCTATTGAAGTGTTGGTTAATACACCGATAGTTCGTGAATGTATCACCGATGCCGACAAAACCATTGAAATTAAAGACGCCATTGCCAAGGGCCATTCAATCTACGGCATGCAGTCGTTTGATCAATCGATTTTAAGCCATTATCGAAATGGTTTTATATCATACGAAGAGGCCTTAAAACAGAGCAGTAATCCTGATGACTTCTTGCTCAAAGTGCAAGGGGTTAGTTCCAGTTCCGACACAAGTTGGGATGCTTTTGATGGCGCGGATAGCTCGGATGAGACTGCGGATGAAACTCCCGTATCTTCCGGTAATGACGAGATGGATATCGAAAGATTTGGCAAATGAGTCGGGCTCCGGTTTCGGCTTGGTGGAAAGCTCAGGAACTTCTTGCCCGTCGAGCCCATGGTTCTCAAGAGTTAATAAATAAGCTAAAACTTCGCGACTATCCGGTTGACGAAATTGAGAAAGCAATCCAGTGCTTGTTCGAAGCCGGATTACTTGATGATGAAGCTTTTGCTCAAAGGTTGGTTGCTGAGCTTTTTTCTCGCCGGGGCTATGGTTACCACGCAGTCATTATGCGTTTGCGTCAGAAAGGCCTGGCGGCGGAGTTATGCGAGAGGGTTACCAAACAATTTTTCGCTGATCTTGATGAGGGTGAGTTGCTGGCCGTGATACTTAAAGTAGTTGAACGCCGCCGGTCTCACGAAAAAGATAAAAATCAGCTTTTTGCCTGGCTCAAAAGACGCGGTTTTCGTAGTCATGAGATTGCCAGAGTCTTGCAAGGCAGGCTGAAAGAAGAGAATTTAAATTAAAATCCGACCAAACCAAATGCTTAACGTAACTATTTACCAAGGAGAGAAATTTTGATGACCGGGAATGAGATTCGCAAGAAATTTTTGGACTATTTTTGCGGGCAGGAACATAGCGAAGTTTCCAGCTCCAGTCTGGTACCGGCCAACGATCCGACCCTGCTCTTTACCAATGCCGGAATGAATCAGTTCAAGGATACCTTCCTAGGCCTTGAAGAGCGCGCCTACAAGCGGGCCACCACCTCACAGAAATGTGTGCGGGCCGGCGGCAAACATAACGATCTTGAAAATGTCGGTCGCACCGCCCGCCATCATACTTTTTTTGAGATGTTGGGTAATTTCTCCTTTGGTGACTATTTCAAGCAAGAAGCCGTTGAGTATGCTTGGGATTTTTTGACCCGGGTAATGGAACTTGATGCGGAAAAATTGTGGGCAACCGTCTTTCTTGATGACGATGAAGCTTACGATCTCTGGAAAAACATAATTGGGGTACCTGAAGAGCGAATTGTTCGGCTTGGCGAAAAAGATAATTTCTGGGCTATGGGCGATACCGGCCCTTGCGGGCCTTGTTCCGAAATTCTTTACGATCAAGGGGAGAGCATGAGTTGCGGCCCCGATTGTGGAATCGGTATTTGCGATTGTGACCGTTACTTAGAGATCTGGAACCTGGTTTTTATGCAGTATAACCGGGATGCAAGTGGCACCATGAATCCGCTGCCCAAACCCAGTATCGATACCGGTATGGGGCTTGAACGTCTGGCAGCCGTGGTACAGGGTGTGCAGAGTAATTACGACACTGATCTTTTGCGCCAGGTTATTGCCGCCGGTGAAAAAATCTCCGGTAAAATTTATGGCGACGATAACGAAAATGATGTTTCGTTGCGGGTGCTGGCTGATCACAGTCGGGCGGCCACGTTTCTGATTGCTGATGGTATCCTGCCAGCTAATGATGGGCGCGGTTATGTTTTGCGCCGGATTATGCGGCGTGCCGCCCGTCACGGCAAAATGCTGGGGCTTAACGATCCTTTTCTCTATCAATTGGCCGAAGCTGTAGCCCAGGTGATGCAACAACCCTATCCCGAACTTAAAAAATCATTACCCTTCATAACTAGAGTGATTAAGAGTGAAGAGGAGCGTTTTGGTGAAACCCTCGACCGTGGACTCAAAATTCTCGATGAAGAAATTGAGAAGTTGAAAGTTTCCGACTCGACCACGCTTTCCGGTGAAGTTACGTTTAAACTTTACGACACTTTCGGTTTTCCGGTTGATCTAACGGCCGACATTATTGAAAAAGATGGTTTTACCGTTGATCACGAGGGTTTTACCGCACAGATGCAAAAACAACAAGAACTCTCACGCAAAGCCTGGAAGGGTTCGGGTGAAGACGCTGTTGACGAGATTTATAAAAATCTGCTCAATGAAGGACTTAAAAGCGAGTTCGTCGGTTATGAAAACTTTTCCGCCCAAGGGAAAGTTATCGCCATGTTGCATGATGGGGGGCCGGTATCACTGGCAGAAAAAGGGCAGGAAGTAGAAATTCTCTTTGACCGTACCCCTTTCTATGGTGAGTCCGGTGGGCAGGCTGGTGATCAGGGGCGGGGGCAGATAGAAGAAAATGGTGAAGAGAGTGTCGCTTTTGAAATTATAGCAACAACGAAACCTCTTGATGGCTTGATTTTGCATCGGGCTCGAATTACCGATGGTCAATTGCGGCTTAATGATGAATGTCTGCTGGTCATTTCCCGTGAAGAACGTCTGGCTACGGCCCGGCATCACTCGGCAACCCATCTGCTTCAGGCCAAGCTGCAAGAAGTTCTCGGAGATCATGTTAAACAGGCGGGATCATTGGTTACGCCGGAACGTTTACGCTTTGATTTCAGTCACTTTTCAGCATTAACTGAAGCAGAACTTGAAGAAATTGAACTACTCGTCAACCGCGAAATCATGGCCAATCGCTCGGTTTACACGGAAGAAACGAGCATGGATGAAGCCATAAAAAAAGGCGCGATGGCGATCTTTGGCGAAAAATATGGCACTAAAGTGCGGATGGTGAGCATGGGTGAGGCCAGCATTGAACTTTGTGGCGGAACCCACGTTGAGTCAACCGGCGACATCGGTTTTTGTAAAATTATCAGTGAAACCGGAATTGCCGCCGGGGTTCGTCGCCTCGAAGCTCTGAGCGGGATTGCGGCCTGGAATTACATCAATAAGCGGGAAAAGATCATGCGTCAGGCCGCAACTTGTCTCAAAGGAATTCCCGAAGAGCTGGTTGAGCGGGTTGAACGTTTGCAAGAACAGAACAAGGATCAGCAAAAAGAGATCAGCTCGTTGAAGGAAAAACTTGTCAGTGCCAGTGTCGGTGGGGGTGGCGGTAATGCGGTTTCTCTTGAAGAGATCAATGGGGTTCCGGTTTTGGTGAAACGGGTCGAGTGTGATGATCCTAAAGAGATGCGCCAGGTCATGGATGCTTACAAACAGAAAAACAGCGACGGTATTACCCTGCTCGGAGCAACTCATGCCGGTAAAGCGATTCTTATTGTTCATGTCGGCAAAGCCTGGCAGAAAAAGTATCCGGCCGGTACCCTGATTCGTGAACTTGCCGCAAAAGTCGGCGGCAAAGGCGGCGGCAAACCCGAACTCGCCCAGGCCGGCGGCCCCCAAGGCGATCAACTTGATGCCGCGCTAGAGCATTTACGCACCCTGTTACAGTAAAAAACCTTCCATTAATCAAAAAAGCGCCGCTGTCATTCAAATAAATGGCAGCGGCGCTTTTTTTGTCGGCTATTCCATTTGATGAACTCGTAAAAAGTCATGGGATGGCTAAGTTAAAATTTCGATAGACAAGATGTTGTGGTTTCCCCGGCGCGAGACCATACATGTAGTATGTCGAGTGTCGGGGAAGCCACAACAGCGCAGGATATCGGAACTTTTTACGACGCCATCACATTTGACTTTATGAAGAACGGGGATATGAGCCCAATACTTTCATATAGAGGCAGATCTCTTTGGTGGCTTTGATCATGGCCGCAACTTTTTTATCCTCACGGTGACCTTCGAAATCAGCAATAAAAAAGTAGCTCCATTTCTCGTTACGGGTTGGCCGAGACTCCAGCTTGACCATATTTACACCATATTCA
>JAUVDU010000086.1 GCA_030595135.1 Deltaproteobacteria bacterium
AGTGCTCCTTCAGTGGTTTTCGCGGGCGGGTCGGCATTTTTGAGCTTTTGCCGGTGACTGATGCGGTTCGCTCTCTTATTCTTGAGAGTCAAAGTTCTCTGGTTCTACGTGAGCATGCTGTTAAAAACGGCATGGTTCTACTGCGCGAAGATGGCTGGGCCAAAGTTCAGGCCGGGATTACTGCGTTAGAAGAGGTGGTTCGCGTGAGCGGAGTTTAAAAGATGCGAGAGTTCAGTTATAAAGCGACCAATGCTTCCGGCGAGATTACATCCGGCCGCCTGTCGGCTCAAGATCAACGTCAAGCTGCGGCCTCGCTGCAACGGCAAGGCTTAATCCCGTTGCAGATTGCGGCTCTTGATGGAGAGCCGGGTAACTCTCTGCCCCCGGCGGCTAAGACGGTCTCTTTTAAGTCTAAATCTAAGTTGAAGCTGAAACCCAAATTTTTAACCGGTTCCGGGAGCCGGGATTCCCCTTTTTCCGGCTGGGCTGACAAATTGCCTTGGCGTCGACCCGGAGTTAAAGAGCTGGCCGGATTTGCCGAAGATCTTGGGCTTTTACTTAAAGCCGGCGTGCCTCTGAACCGGGCTTTAGTGATTCTGGTTGAGTTGATTGAAAAACCGCTTTTCAGCCGGGTTATGGAGAATTTACGCGAACAGGTCAAAGAGGGCAGCACTTTCTGGGGGGCCTTGCGGGCTCATCCCGACATCTTTCCGCCGGTTTTTATCGGGATGGTGCGGGCTGGTGAGAGCGGCGGGATTCTCGATGCGGCCCTAAATCGTCTGGCCCTCTATCTCAATGGTATCAGAGAACTCAAGGAGTTTCTGGTCGGGGCGATGATCTATCCGTTGATCTTGACTCTGGTGACCGGAGCTTCGATTGTTCTGTTGTTGGCATTTGTCTTGCCCAAATTTGCCGCGATCTTCTCCGATATGGGCGTGGCTCTGCCGACGGCCACCAGAGTGATGTTGGCTTGTGGTAATTTTATGCAGGCCTGGTGGTGGGCGCTGGGGTTGGGCCTAGGCGGTACAATCTTCGCCTTTCGTCGTTTTTACAGCCATCCTCAAGGTCGTTTGCTGGTCGATCGTTGGATTTTGCGCCTGCCCGGTTTTGGCACTATCCTGATTAAAATAGATCTGGCCCGTTTTTTTCGGACGCTGGGCTCGATGTTGGCCAGCGGGGTGCCGATTTTAGAGTCTCTGCAAGTGGTCAGCGGAGTCATCAATAATCAGATTATTAAACAGAAGGTCGCTCATCTCCAGGAGGAGCTCCGTCAGGGTGCGGTAATCTCGCAGGTCTTAGCCGCCGATCCACTTTTCCCCTCGCTGGCCGTACATATGATCGGGGTTGGTGAGGAGACCGGACATCTTGACGAAATGCTCGAAAAACTGGCCGAGATGTATGACCGGGAATTGAAGGTGACGATCAAAGCCTTGACCTCGCTTTTCGAGCCCCTGGTTATTTTGTTTATGGGCCTGGTAATCGGGGCGATCGTGGTTTCGATGCTTATGGCCATATTCAGCGTCAACGAGCTCGGCGGGTAAGGCAGTGGGAACCACAGATGGACACAGATGGACACAGATGAACACAGATTTTTTTTAAAGAAGAAACCTATCATATTTTTTAAGGAGAGAGAAAAATTATGCCGGAGTCTATTGCTAAATCCCGGAGAGATTTGAAGCGTCGGGGTTTTACCCTGATTGAGTTGTTGATTGTTATGGTTATTATCGGCTTGCTGGCCTCTTTGGTGGCCCCGACCATGTTCAAAAAGGTTGGCGGAGCCAAACGCAAAACTGCCAAAGCCCAGATTGCACTGCTGGGCACCGCCCTTGATTCCTACCGACTTGATAACGATATGTATCCCACTACAGAGCAGGGTATGGAGGCGTTGCGGGTAAAACCTGAAGGGGCAAATAATTGGGATGGGCCCTATATGCCTAAAAATATTCCCAAAGATCCCTGGGGTAACCAGTACGTCTATAAGTGTCCGGGCGATCATGGTGACTACGATCTAACCTCCTACGGTGTCGACGGCCAGTCCGGCGGTGATGATGATAAGGCCGACATAAACAGCTGGGAAAACTGATTGAAGGCGCAAAAAACCTCCCCTGCTGCAGCGTTTACGCTGGTTGAGCTGATTGTCGTGGTTGCGATTATGGGTATGGGGTTGAGTATCTTCTTGGGGATTAATTATCGTCAGCGCGAGGCCTTTCACTGGCGAGCCAATCTGCGCGAACTCCATGTTTTTCTTAAGGTGGCCCGGAGTTATGCGGTTTTGGAGCGGCGGCGTAACGATTGTTGCTACAATCCCAAACAGCGTAGTTTCAGTGAAAGCCTGCGCGGCAAACGGGTGGAGCTGGCCTCCGGTGTGGAGTTCGTTCTGTCGGATGAACAGCAGGTTTTGGCCGAGGTTGATGAAAATAAGAGTGAGGTTGTAGACGTCGAGGCCGAAGAAAATGAGGCTGAGATCGTCATGGTAACTTTTTATGCTGATGGCGGCGCTTCCGGCGGCCCTCTTGAGATCAGCAGTGATCGTCGAGGAGCTTTTTTGGAAGTTGATCCTTTGACCGGTGCGGTTAAGGTGGAAGAGCGGGACGTGGATGATATCGAAGAGTGATGAGTCCGGTTTTACTCTCTTGGAGATGATGGTCGCGGTGATGATTGTTGGTCTCACCGTAACCACTTTTTTTCAGCTCTTTGGGGCCAGTCTGCGGCTTGAATTGCGGGCTCGGGGTTTTGATGAAATAATTGTTCGGGGACGTCAGACTTTTGCTTGTTTGCAGGCTCGGGATTTGCGCAAGGATGAATTTCCCTGGTCAGGAGAAATTGAAAATTTCTCCTGGAGTCTGCGTTTGGAGCCGGTCGATGTCAAACCCGAGGTGGACGCGGTTGCTGATGGTGAAACCGTAAGCTTGCGCTGGATCAGTGAGCTCTATCGTCTGGTCTTTGTGATGCAGGATAGAGAGCGTTCCGGTCGTCATCTGCGGTTGGTCACTTATAGTCAAGTAAAGCCCGGATATTTTACGGATGAGTTTAAAGAAGAACACCAGTAACGGTTTCACTCTAATTGAGATGGTTATTGCCATGACCATTTTGGCTCTGGTAGTGACCGTGCTCTACCTGGCTTTTTCTACTGCCGGCCGCATCTGGAGCCGGCAGCAGATCAAGGGGGGAAGGGGCGAACATGAAGCGGCTTTAGCCCGCCTCTTGAGTGACGACCTGCAAAGCTTGGTGCCTTATAGTTTTAGTTGGGAAAAAGGCCAGGGTTTTTTCTTTGCTTTGAGCCCCAAGGCTCTGTTTTATACTACAACCAGCGGTTATGGGGCTCGCCAGCGTTCGGCTGAGGGGCTCTATTTTGCCTGTTGCTACCTGCAGGAGAGTGAAGAAAAAGAGGGTTATGCCCTCTATCTGGTCAAAGAGATGGGCCCGAAAAATTTTCTCATTGAAGCTTTGTGGGATTTTATCCAGGGGCCGGAAAAGAGTTTGGCTGTTAATGAAGTTTTAAGCGAGGCTTCACTGCTTATTCTTGATGGTCTGACCGAGGCCTCTTTTGCCGTTGTCGGTGATCCTGAAAAACTGAATCTGCCGGAAGGCGAGATTGATGAGGGAGCTCTTATTGAGCGCGGTGTGACCCGTAACTGGAGTCGCAAAACTCTACCCGAGAATATTCTTTTTCGTTATGAGAATTCTGAAATCGGCAAACGCAATCTACTCCTGGCTCTGGAACCACCACCGGAATTGCCGAAGAAAACTGATGAAAAGAAAAAATAAAGGTTTTGCCCTGCTGGCGGTTTTCTGGATATCGCTGTTGCTCGGTATTCTCGCTTTAAACTATGCGACGACGGCCAGGCTTAATGCCGAGGCGGCTCGCAATCGTCGCCTGGGAACGGAGCATGACTATCTTTTACGTTCAGCCGTGGTCAAAGGTTACCATGAGTATCTAAAATATCGGGCCAATCGCTCTCTTCTGGCTAAAAAGGATGAGGTTGAAGAGCTCAGTGATCAGCCAGTAGTTCTCTGGTATCCCCGCTATGAGCCCTGGGAGTGCGAGATTGAAGGGGTTAAGGTCGGCATTAAAATTGCCAGCGAGGCCGGTAAGTTTAAACTTAACGGGCTTAAGATTGAACGCTGGCGCAAGGTTGTCGAGGCTTGCGGAGTCGCCGATGAAGAGGCTCGGGACGGTATCGTTGACTCAGTTTTAGATTGGGTTGATGGTGACAGTCTGCATCGGCTTAATGGGGCTGAAAGTGACTATTATGAAGAGCAGGGGTTGGAATATGGTTGCAAGAACCGGGAGATTGATGTAGTTAACGAGCTTTTGTTAATCAAAGGGGTAACCTTTTCAATCTATGCTGGAGGTGATGGTCATCCCGGCCTGGTCGATCTGCTCTCGCCTTACGGGCGTGATGACCGGCTTGATATCAATAGCTGCGCACCTGCGGCTCTGGCCCTGGTTGAAGATTTACCTGCAGATGTGATAGCGGATATAGTGGCTTTTAGATCGGCGAATCCGATAACCAAACTGGCGGAATTAAGTGACTTGGTGCCGCCCGAGTATTTCAGCTTGCTCAAACAATTTTTTACGGTTGCCGATTCCGAATATGTCACCATCAGCGCCTCCGAAGCGAGTCGCACCGGCGAGCCCGGCAATTGGTATCGACAAGTCTTCGCCGTAAATTGAAATATTTTTTACCACCACTCTGTCTCTATGCGGGGACAGGGTTTAACGAGACGACCGGCAATCAATAAACGCTGTAGTGTCCAGGTATACAATCAACCGATAGCTATCGGCAGCCTGTCCCCCTCGAAGTGGGCGAAGCGATGTTCGTTGTTCCCCGCTGTAACTTTGCATTTTGAACTATTGTACTTATGAATTTCTCCTGGCTTCCGGAAACTAAACTTTTACTGATCGAGGAAGGGCGTCTGCTCTTTCTCCGGCTGCGGCGCAGTTTTGGCGGCCGGGCTCGGGTCGTGGAGCGTAAAGAGTACGCCCTGGCTC
Source organism: Deltaproteobacteria bacterium (assembly GCA_030595135.1). Classification (GTDB taxonomy): domain Bacteria; phylum Desulfobacterota; class Anaeroferrophillalia; order Anaeroferrophillales; family Tharpellaceae; genus Tharpella. The sequence continues at coordinate 4,997 of JAUVDU010000086.1, forward strand.
GGCCCGATGATCTGGGAGCTGCGGTTGCCGTTTTGAAAAATGATTGCCGGCCGGGGCTTGATGATCTTCTGTTGCTCGGGCTGCCGCTGGAAGTTTTTACAATTGTCCATTTTACGTTGCCTTTGGCCGCAGCCGAGAGCCTTGATGATGCCGTTGGTTATGAGTTGATGCGCCATGTTCCGCATGATCTTGAAGGGCTTCATTGGGGCTATCGTTGTCATGAAGAGGAGGGGCGTCTGGCCGTCAGCGTTACTTTGGCGGCCCGTTCTCGGGTGCAAAGTTATTTGGCCGTTTTTACGGCTGCGGGCTTTAACCTCTCAGCCGTCTTTCCGGCCCTTTTTCTGCTCGCCTGGATGATCCATGAGCCTGGTCTTTATTTGGGTGGCGGCGGGGGCCAGTGCGAGATGGTGCTTTTTGATGGTCAGTCTGTAAATTTTCAAGCCTGGGAAAGTGAAGAGACAGAGGCTGCGGGCAACCCCTTTTTAGCGCAAAATCTTCCTTTAGCTGAGAATCGAGGCCAGGTTTTTGAAAAAGTTTTTTTATGGTCAACAGCTAAAGTTATGGCCGAGGAGTTGCCTCAGTTGCGTCCGATGCTGGTCTGTACCGAAATTAACGACCTGCCTGAAACCTTGCGCCTCGATTGGGCCGGGTTTCCCTATAGTATTGATCTGATCTCTCCCCAGGTGTTGCGTCGGCGGCAACTCTGGTTGAAACTTGAGGTGGCGGCGGTTTTCTTTTTGTTGGCGGCGCTGGTCGGGCAACCTCTGGCAGTACTGGCCGGGAAGCGGAGTCATCTGCAGAAACTTGAAAAAGAGTTGACCGTTGTTCGTCTGGAGGCGGACAAACTCAGTGGCATCCGGAAACATAATAAGGCGACAATCAGCCATCTGGAGACGCTCGCCCAACTGGTTCGGGAGCAGGCGGTAACGATTGATCTTTTAAAAGAGCTTACCGAAGTGATTCCACAAGATACCTGGTTGCGCTCGTTAGCGGTTCGGTCGCGAAAAATCCATCTTCAGGGAACCTCCGCTTCGGCTACCGCAGTGGTCAAGGCTTTAGAAGATTCTCCTCTCTTTTATAAAGTTCATTTTGATTCCCCGGTGGTAAAAAAAGGGAGTAGTGAAACCTTCAAAATTGTCGTTGATCTGGAATAGTTACAAAGGAAAGTATTTTACAACCAGTTGATTACTATTTGTGTCTATTTGAGTTCATTTGTGGTTAAAAAAGAGAGCCGCAGATGGACATGGATGAACCCGGATATACTCACCTAACCTGTATAATTGTTATGAAAAACCTTGAATCCATTATCGATCTGCTCAGACGTCGTGAAGTCATGTTGGCTTTGGCCGGAATCTTGCTGCTGCTGGTTGTCGGGCGGGCCGGTTTGGGGTTTTATCAGGCCAAAAACCAGGCTCTAGACGATGAGATTGCTCTAAAAACCCTGCAGTACGAGAAGTTCAGCCGTCTGGTTGCCCGACGTCAGGAGTTTGCCGCTCTTGACCAGGCTCTACAGAAATTTGATCATGAGGTCAAAGCTAGCCGCCTGGTTCAGGGGGAGACCCCAACCTTGACTGAGGTTCAGTTTCAAAACCTGCTCCAGAAATTGGCTCGTGAAAGTTCGGTTGATGTCCGGACGACAAAAGTTTTGCCTGAAATAAAAAAAGATGGGATAATCATGCTGCGCCTGCGTTTGAGTTGCCGGGCCGAGATCGGGGCGGTCAAAGACTTTCTTATTAAAATTAATAACAGTGAAAAATTTATATTTCTTCAGGAGGTTGAAATTAAGACCATCAGCCGCCGGGAGAAACGTTTCTACTATTTAAATGCGGTTGTCAGCGCTCTCACGGTATAAAGGAA
>JAUVDU010000218.1 GCA_030595135.1 Deltaproteobacteria bacterium
GGTGCTCCGTTGCCGTAGTGATTTAGTATTTCTAAAGCGTTTTCATAAGAGAGCATATTTCACCGTGATTCAGATAGCCTTTGCCAGCCGCCGCCGAGGGCTTTGTAGAGGCGTACAAGATTGGTGGTTACCGCGCCCTCACTTAAGGTCAGCTGATCTTGTACAAGTAGGAGTGAGCGTTGGGCGTCGAGAACATTGTTAAAATCGACCAGGCCGACCTGGTATTGATCTTGGGCCAGTTGATCGGCTTTTAATGCCGCCTGCGTGGCCGCGAGCAGGGATTGATAACGGCGCTGCTGGTTGGCGTAAGCCACGAGTACGTTTTCGATCTCCTCCTGGGCCTGGAGGACGGTCAGTTCGTATTCAGTCAAAGCCTGCTCCTGGAGGGCGGAGTGGATTTCGATATTCTGGCGGATGGCGTTGCCGTGAAAAATCTTCCACGAAACAGACGGGCCAAAATCCCAGATTCGGTTAGCGGCGGTGAAAAAGTTGCCGGTCGAAAGCGCTTCGAGTCCGATACTGCCATTTAGTCTGAATCTCGGATAAAGGTCGGCCGTCGCCACCCCGACGCGGGCGGTTTGGGCGGCCAGTTGACGTTCGGCTCGGCGGATATCCGGTCGTTGACGTAAAGCTTCGGCCGGAACCCCGATAGCCAGTTGCATCGGCGGCGCCGGAATCGGCTTTCTTGCGGCTAATTCGGCGTGGACGGCCCCGGGCGCCTGACCGAGCAATACGGCCAGGCGGTTTTTGGCGGCTTCCAACCGGGTTTGAATAACCGGGATTTGGGATCGGGTTCGTTCCAGATTGTAGAGCGATTGCTGCACGGCCAACTCATCAATGATACCGGCCTGAAAGCGTGAGTCGTTTAAGTCGTAGGTCTCTTGTTGGGCTTTAAGGTTGGCCTCAATTACGGTCAAGCCGTTTTGGTAGGTGCGCACATCAATATAGTTTAAGGCCACTTCAGCCAGCAAACTTACAAGTACGTCATGGAGATCTTCCTGCGCGGCTTCAACTTCCGCCGTGTCGGCCTCTACCGCACGCCGGATGCCGCCAAAAACATCGAGTTCCCAACCGGAATCAAACTCAACCGTGTAAAGTTCATCTTCTCTCCCTTTGCGATCACGATGTTTGTCGGCGGAGGCGCCGCCATCCAGAGTCGGGAAAAAATAGGAGCGGCTGATTCCCCGGCGGGCTCGGGCTTCGCGGATTCGGGAACGGGCTGCCTGCAAGTCGAGGTTACCGTTGACGGCTCGTTCAGTCAGGCTGGAGAGTTCCGGATCATCGAGAACTTTCCACCAGCAAGCCATAGTTCCGGGTTCCGGGAGCCCGGCGTTGAGGCCGCCTTTTAGTTCGGTTGACCATTTTCCCGGAGTTTTAGGTTTTACCGGGATATAGTCCGGGCCGACGGCGGCACAGCCGCCTAAGACTAAAACCGCGATAATTAGCAACAGGATAATTGCTGGGTACCTTATCAATGTCTGATGGGTATACTTGAAAATTTTTGTGTGCATGGTTATCTCTTTTGTAACTATTCAGATGCCGTTTTGGAATCACTTCGCCGCGTGCGCCAGGCATGACCTTTCTCGCGGCCGGACTGAAACATATAATAGAGCGCCGGAACCAAAAAAATGCCGATCAGGGTCGCGGCCAGCATTCCGGCAAAAACGGTGGTACCAATCGCCCGCCGGCTGCCGGCCCCGGCCCCGCTGGCGATAACCATAGGAGCGATGCCCAGAATAAACGTAAAGGCGGTCATTAAAACCGGGCGGAAACGAACCTTGGCTCCGGCAATCGCAGCGCCAGACACTGAGGCCCCCTCCTCGCGCAGGGTTTTGGAGAACTCAACGATGAGAATAGCACTTTTACTGGCCAGGCCGACCAGTAGTACCAGGCCGATTTGAGCGTAGATGCTTAAACTGAGTCCAGCCAGCCACAATCCGAATAAACCGCCAAGAGTGGCCACCGGAACTGAAACGACGATAGCCAGCGGGATGTTCCAACTTTCATACTGAGCCACGAGAAAGAGATAGGCAAAAAGCAGAGCCAAAGTAAATATTATGGGGATTTGGCCGCTGCTTTTTTGTTCCTGGAAAGACATTCCCGACCACTCAAAACTGTAGCCTTGAGGCAGGGTTTCAGCGGCTATTTGGGCCATCGTCGCCATCGCTTCGCCGGAGCTGAATCCCGGTGCCGCGCCACCATTGATTTTAATAGAGCTGTACTGGTTATAACGATTTACATTCTGGGGGCCGAGGGTTGTGGCAACGGTTACCAGACTCTGCATCGGTACCATCTTACCGGTTTGGCTGCGGACGTAGAGCTGGTCAATATCCTTAATCGCGCTGCGGTGTTGGGTGTCAGCCTGTACTGTGACTTGAAAGACGCGCCCGAGCAGATTAAAGTCGTTGGCGTATCTTGATCCGAGTTGGGCCTGCAGGGTGGCGAAGATACTGCTGACCGGCACGTTGAGAATTTCTGCCCGGGTGCGGTTGACGGCGATGGAAATTTGTGGAGTATTGGCCGTATAGGTACTAAAAACTCTTTGCAACGAGGGTTCCTGATTGGCGGCGATAACCATAGCCTTGGCTGTGGCGGCCAACTCTTGCGGACTTTGATCCTCTAAGCCCTGCATCTGAAAATTAAAGCCGCCGGTACGGCCCAGGCCGCGAATCGGTGGGGGTGAGAAGGCGAACATGTTGGCCGTCGAGATGGCCGAGAGTTTGCCCTGCACCTTTCTCAGGATGGCGTTGAGGTGCAATTCCGGAGTGCTGCGCTGACTCCAGGGGTCAAGGATGACGACTCCTAAGCCGACATTTTCAGCCGCACCGCTGAGCAGGCTGTAGCCGCTGACCAGCAGAACTTCATTAATTCCTTTAATATTTTGGAGCTCTTTGGTGACCCGTTCTATAACTTTATCGGTGCGGGACAGAGATGAGGCCTCGGGAAGCTGTATGTTAAGATAAAAAGAGCCGATATCCTCTTTCGGTAAAAAACTGACCGGACGGTTGACAAACAGGTAGTAGGAGGCCCCGAAAATGCCGATAAAAATAACCAGAACCACGACTTTGCGCCGGAGTAGCCAGGTGGTGCCGGCCACATATCGATCACGGGAAAAATCGAGCGTCCGATTGAACCAGGCTAAAGGGCCTCGATTTATGACTTTAGGGGGTTTTAACAAGACTGCACAGAGGGCCGGACTTAAAGTCAGGGCATTAATGGTCGAGATGACGACGGCGGTACAGATGGTAACGGCAAACTGTTTGTAGAGTTCGCCGGTAATGCCGGGCAGAAAACCGACCGGGACAAATACGGCGAGTAAAACCAGGGTTGTAGAGATGATCGGGGCCGTGACCTGTTGCATCGCCTTAATCGTTGCCGCTTTGGGGGCAAGGTTTTCTTCATGCATAAGCCGGTAAACGTTTTCGACGACAACAATAGCATCGTCAACCACTACTCCGATTGACATGATCAGGGCAAACAGAGAGATGGTATTGGCGTTATAACCTAAAGCTAAGAGGACGGCAAAGGTGCCGATCAACGAAACCGGGATGGTTACGGTTGGAACCAGCGTAGCGCGCCAGTCCTGAAGAAAGATATAATTTACGAAAAGAACCAGAAGAAAGGTCATAAACAAGGTTTGCGTGATTTCACGAATGGTGGCCGAGACATACCTGGTGGTGTCGTAAATTATCTGGTATTGAACATCGCTGGGTTGCCTCTGGGCCAGGTGTTTTAAAATCTCTCTGACTTCATCCATGGTCTCTAAAGAGTTGGCGTTGGCGGCACGGTAGATTGCCAGGGTTACGGCCGGAGCCCCATTTAAGGTTGAGTGGGCGCGGTAAGTTTTGGCCCCAAGTTCAACTCTGGCAATATCACGGATACGAACCAGGCCTCCGGCTTCATTGGCACTGACGATGATATTTTCAAACTCTTGACTACTTTTCAGGCGTCCTTGGGCCCGCAGAGTATATTGAAATTGTTGGTTGTTTTCGGTCGGCATGGTTCCGATAGTGCCAACTGCCGCCTGGATATTTTGTTGGCGAATACTTTTGATAACATCGTCTGCGGTCAGTCCCAGGGCGGTCAAACGATCCGGGTCGAGCCAGATTCGCATGCTGTATTCCATCTCGCCGAAGATATAGACATCACTGATGCCTTTGAGCCGAACCAAAGAGTCTTTGATTGTTTGGCTGACATA
>JAUVDU010000067.1 GCA_030595135.1 Deltaproteobacteria bacterium
GCTTTGGGATGCATGAGGACAGGACTTTAAGTTGAAGAGGCCAACCATGGAAAAACCTGTGAAAAAAAAGAGACGTGGGATTTCACCGATCTGGATTTTGCCGATTATCGCCTTAATGATCGGCGGCTGGCTGCTCTACAAGAGCTACCGTGATGCGGGCATCGATATCACGGTCAACTTTGCCAACGCCGAAGGCATTACGATCGGCAAAACCAAGGTGATCTACAAAGGCATTACGGTTGGTATAGTCCGGGATATCCAAATCAATCCCGAGGTCAACAGTGTTGCCCTACACATCGAAATGGATCGCGTAACTGAAAAAGCATTAGTCAAAGATCTCAAATTCTGGGTCGTCAAACCGGAGGTCTCGGCCGGTCGGGTCCGCGGCCTCGACACCCTGCTCTCAGGCAGCTATATAGGCGTTCAGCGCGGGGTCTCCAAGATTCCCTGCCACAAATTCACCGGGCTTACGAAATCCCCCCCGGCTCCGTCCAACGCTCCAGGCCTCCATATAAAATTAACAGCTAAAAATCTAGGCTCAATCCAGCGCGACACCCAGATCTACTATAAAAACATTACAATTGGTTCAGTGCAAAAATATATACTTAAAAAAAATGGTAGAGGGGTGGTTATTGACGTTCATATCGAGCCCCAATATCAACACCTGATCAAAACCAGAACCCGCTTCTGGAACAGTAGCGGCATCAGTTTTAAGGGAGGACTCTCGGGCTTTAAGTTCCGCATGGAGAGCCTGGCAGCATTAGTCTATGGCGGCATCAGCCTCTATACCCCCGGATACCAGAGCCTAAGCCCGGTCGCGGAAAATGGCCGCATCTACCCGCTTTACGAAGATTTCGAAGATGCTGAATTTGGCCTTAAAATGACATTGCAATTGCCCACTGCCCAAGGCATTGAAGTTGATTCAACCAAAGTGTTGCATCGCGGCTTTCAGGCCGGGATCGTCACCGACATAACTTTTGATGATGAAAAACAGATTATTACGGCCCATATCAACATCGACCCCCGGGCCGAATCGATCTTACGCGAAGGAACCCGTTTCTGGATCGTCAAACCCGAGATTTCCGTCAATCGAGTACGCCACCTCGATACCCTCTTGAAAGGTGTCTATATCGCCTATGAACCGGGTGACGGTATTTATAAAGACTATTTCGTGGCCCAAAAAGCTCCGCTTACCGATGAAATTCCACCAGCCGGCAAAAGCTTTTCTCTGGTTTCCGAGAATTCAAAGTCTTTTGCCGTTGCCGCTCCGATTCTTTATCGTAATCTTCAGGTTGGAGAGATAACCGATTTTGATCTTGATGCTGATGGCCTTAAGATTCGGGGAGAAATCTTAATTTATAAAAAATATGCCCACCTGATTAAGACCAACTCGGTTTTCTGGAAAAGCGGCGGCATCAAGATCAATGCCGGACTTGGTGGGGTTAAAATCGAAAGCGGCACCATGGCTACATTGCTGGCCGGAGGACTCAGCTTTACCAATCCCGAGACCAAGAAAAGTAAAGATAACCAAGCTCCGAAATCTCACAGTTTTACAGTTCATGAGAGCTATCAGGCGGCCATAGAGAAAGTTCCGGCTTTGCAGGCTCAGGGTTTAAGTGTCCGAATCAAGACGGCTAATGGCAAAGATTTTTCTATCGGTTCACCGATACTCTACAAACATATCGAGGTCGGTAAAATAACCGGTTTTGCCCTGGAAGAGGGTGGCGACAATATTTTGATTGATGTTTTTATCGCCAAAAAATATGTTCACCTGCTGAAGAGCACAAGTCTCTTCCATAATGTCAGCGGGATTACAGTTGAAGGAGGGCTCTCATCCGGGATTGAACTTAAAACTGGTTCCATTAAAAGTATTCTTGCCGGCGGCATCGCTTTTTTTACTCCGGAACCCGGCAAACCGGCTTTACTCGGTTCGCAATACATCCTCTACGCCAGCCGCCAGGCGGCTCTTGAGATTGATAAGCAACTGATTACTATGAGGTTTACGAACTCCCAAGGACTTAAACCGGGAGTCGAGGTTCGCTATCAAGGAATTGCCATCGGCAGCATCCGGGAAGTTGACTTTACCGCCGCCATGGATGCCGTAATCTGCCAAGCTATGATCGAGAAACGGGCGGCTAAACTTTTTACAATCGACACCGTAATCTGGCTCGTCAGCCCCGAAGTCTCACTCTCCGGCATCAATAATCTTGATACCATCATCTCCGGATCTTACATCAATCTACGGCCCGGCAACGGAACTCCGATCACGGAATTCATTGCTCTCAATACACCACCGGCACTAGAAAGCGTAGCCATCGGTTTAAATATTGTTCTCGAAGCCGACCAACTTGGCTCATTAAAAAAAGGCTCTCCGCTCTACTATCGCCAAATAAAAATTGGCCGGGTAACCGGGGCCAAACTTTCACCAACGGCACAAAAAGTCTTAATCCATGTCAATATCGCTCCCCCTTACCAGAAACTGGTTTACTGCAACTCCAAATTTTGGAATGGTAGCGGTATAAACGTCAAGGCCGGGCTCTTCTCGGGGGTTAAGATCACCACGGAATCACTCGAAGCAATTATTGCCGGCGGACTCTGCATGGCGACGCCCGAAGGCGAAGCCATGGGGCCCAGAGCTTTACCGAAACAGCGCTACAAACTGCACAAAGAAGCAAAAAAAGGCTGGCTCGACTGGCAACCGGCTCTGACGGCAAATTGACTGAAAGCGGTTATAAAGTTACATAATACAACAGGAGACTACTAATGCATCAACGTAAAAATCTTTTCATTTCATGCCAATTTATAACGTTTATAATACTTTTAATCTGGTGCGGAAGCGCCCTGGCGGCTGCCCCTCCCCCTTTTCAAACAACTCCGGTCAATCTTAAAAGCGCCGATCTGTTGCCGGCAAACCTGCTTAAGGGTGATAATTACCGGATTGCCGCCAACGTCCAGAACGACGGCATCATCAACACCTACCAACTCGACACCGCTGACGGCTTTATCTTTGTTGAGAGTACGGCGGAACTGCTGGCGCGCATCAATGAGCTCAACGCTCTTGCAAAAATGAACGAGATGGAACGTTTAGGGATTTTCAAAGACTCACTGGTGGCCGGGGTCAAGGCTCCAGTTAAACTAGCCGGCAATCTCGTCACCGCCCCGATTGAAAGCACCAAAAATATCGTCAAGGGAACCGGCAGTTTTATCAGTAATCTTGGCAGCTCAATCTTCAGCGGCGACCCCAAACAGGACAATATCCTTAAAGTCGCCCTGGGCTATGATGTCGCCAAACGCAAATTCGCCTTTGAATTTCTGATCAACCCCTATTCCGATTACGAGCCGGTAATTATACGCCTCGGGCAAATCTCCGGCGCCGCCGTAGCCGGCGGCATTTTACCGAGAACCGCCATGATGGCGGTCGGCGGCCCCGTCGGTTACACTCTGGGGATATCGGCAATCGCCAAAGGTATGAAAGCCCTGGTTCGGGACAATTCACCCACGCAATTGCGTGCAATCAACAAAAAGAAGTTGATTGGAATGAATGTTGCGCCGGAAATGATTAAGGTTTTTCTCGACAACTACAGCTATGATCCGGAGACCCGAACCATCCTTATCGGTGAGCTCGAAAGCCTGAAAGAGGTTAAGGGACGCAGCTTTTTCATTGCCGCCGCCACCCTGGCCGACGAAGAAACCAGTGCCCGGCTCTTCCAGGTGACCGCCCAGATGATGGCCGACTACCACCGCCTGGTCGCTCCCGTCGTCCATGTCGGTGCCATCAGCGGCCGCCCCATTTTGAAAAACCGCGAAGGTATAATTGTCTTACCGCTGCCGGTCGATTATATCTTCTGGACGGCAAACGTCGCCTCCAAACTTCAACTTATTGAAAACGGTATAACCCACATCAAAGATGTCAAAGGCAAAGAGTTGTGGGTCAGTGGCAAGGTGGAACAACTCACCGGCGAACAGATCAGCAATCGGGGCTGGAAAATCATCCAGAATGTCATCCCGCTGGTGACTCAGTAGTGGTTTTAAGCGGGAAGTGGGAAGTGGAAAGTGAATTAAAGGCCCTAAGTGAGAGGCGCAGGCCTTGCCATTTCCATGGCAATCGGCTCTATTTTGCTCCGGACTGGGAGGAAAAGCTCAAAGAGATCGGCCTGGTTCAAGGAAGCTGCTGGGATAAACTCGAACCCGGCGAACGGGTGACTCGCAGCAAACGCACCAACGCCTACAAGGCTACTCTGGCAGATGGCGAGACCGTCTATTTCAAACGCTATCTGCTCTTTGGCAAACCTTTTAAATTTTACCTGCGCCCGAGCGAAACCGCCGTCGAACTTTTCAGTTATACGGAGATGGCAAAACTCAAGATCCCGATTGCCGAACCTGTAGCTGTCGGCGAGATCCGTCGTTGCGGCTCACTTTTCGCCTGTTGCATCGTCACTCGGGGTATCCCCGAGACTATCACTTTAGAAGATTACGCCGTCCATGAGTGGACGTTCCTGCCTCAACAAAAGCGGCAAAAAGCCTTCTCCACTATCTCGGCAACGGTTTGTAAACATATTCAGACTATGCATGGGGCCGGTTTTTTTCATTTCGACCCGAAATGGCGCAACATCCTGATTCGACAAACCCCTGAAAAAGAGATTAGCGGTCTCTGGTGGATCGATAGCCCGCGCGGGCGCAAACTACCATCCTGGCGCCGTGAATATGGGATTGTCTATGATCTCTCCAGCCTCTGCCGCCTGGCCCTCTCTTTTTTAAGCCGGAGCCAACGCTTACGCTTTCTCTACGCCTACTGCGGCCCACAAATAACGCGCAAAGAGGTCAAAAAACTCGCCTTAAAAATCAATCAACACCTCCAACGCCATCCGCCGAAGCTGATTAAACCGGAAAGACGAAAATCACTTTAAACCGAATTCCCGAATCTGATCCTTTGCCCGTCAGCCACTTAGTAGTGATAGCGACACTGGGCAATGATAAGTAGATCATCAATAATCGTATAGACAAGCCGATGCTCAGATGTGATCCTTCTTGAAAAATATCCTTGAAGATTATCTTTTAGCAGTTCCGGTTTTCCAAGACCATCACTACTGTTGGGTGCTCTTTTTATGTCTGTCAAAAGTAGGTTGATACGTTTTAAGATCTTTTTTTCAGTTTTCTGCCAGTAAAGATAATCATCCCATCCTTTGTCTGTAAATCCGACAATCATACATCAATCTCAACTTTTTTGAATTCTGCTTTTTCAATCTGCTCCACAGCATCAAGTAATCTATCGCGATTATTTTTCGATGATAACAGATACATCGTCTCTTTCATTGCACTGTACTCATCATAAGAAAGTAATACCGCAGATTTATTATCTTTTGTCGTAATAATGTATTCATCAAAATCATCACAAACTTTATCGATCAAAGTTCGTAAATTATTTCTTGCCTGTGAATAAAATACAGCTTGCATTTTAGCCTCCAATTTAATTGACAACATATTGTCAATATACCATACTGAAGTCACGGGTGTCAAGTTTGATGGCTGGGTCAAGAAATAGGGAGGGGTCAATCAATTCGGCATGGATTTAAGCTTCGTTCATGGCTCGATGTCTACCCACAATGCACTGATGGGTACGGCGTACATCCGTTCTCCAAAAGGCAAAACCATGTCGCCATCATAAAAAACGATCCCCACTCTCCACAATTTGCCAACCGCAGATTGCAATTTCTTAAGCCCCCGGAAATCCTTTTCCATAACCGTGGCTGCCGCTTTCACCTCAACGGCTATAATTTCACCACCATTTTGCTCCATGACAATATCGACCTCATACTGATCCTTGTCGCGAAAATGGTAAAAACAGAGGTCAGCGTCGGCCCAGCTTGCCTGACGGCGCAATTCATTATAGACAAAACTTTCGAGTAGATGGCCCATTCTGCTGCGATCCGCATCCAGCCGTTCGGCGTTCATCCCCAGCAGTACTGCCGCCAGCCCCGTGTCTGTCATATGCACTTTCGGGGTTTTTATCAGGCGCTTACCCCGGTTGCCGTGCCATGCCGGCAAAACGTCCACCAGGAAGATATTCTTAAGCAAGGAAAAATAGGTGGATGTCGTTTGGCGTGTCATCTGGAACGGCGCTGCAATCGCGCTCATATTCAACAGCTGCGCACTTTGCACAGACGCCAACTGAAGAATTTTCGGAATACTCTCAAGATTGCTGATCTGCGCCAGTTCACGAATATCCCGTTGCACCAGGGTATCGACATAATTCTGATACCATTGCTTTTTACGACGTTCCGTCCCCCTTTTCAAGGGTTCTGGATAGCCCCCGGCGACAACATAAGCCGCAAGCTGAGCACCCAATTTTCCCAGGCAACGAAAGGTAAAATCATCGCGCAGAATCTGGGTCAGCAAGCCAACACCGTTTTTTTCGATTTCACAGCGGGCCAACGGACGCAAATGTAGAATCTCCATACGCCCGGCCAGTGAATCGGCGAGTTTGGGGAGCAGTAATACATTGGCCGACCCCGTAAGCAAAAACCGTCCCGGTTGGCGTTGGCGATCCACGGCCTGTTTAATTGAGCTGAACAATTCAGGAACATGTTGAATTTCATCAAGAATCACTCGCTTATCAAGGCGATCAACAAACCCGACAGGATCCGTTTTGGCCGCCGCCACCAGATTGACATCATCAAAAGTAAGATAGCGGTAGCCGCGCTCTTTGCCGACCTTTTGCACCAGCGTGGTTTTGCCGCACTGGCGCGGGCCATGAATCAACACCACCGGGGTATCGGTCAGCGCCTCTTCCAGCAGCGGTTGCAGTAAACGTGGATAATCTGAATCACTCATAGTGTCTAATAGTAAACCATAACTCCGTCTAATTGTAAAGTTTTATATCGTCCATATGTAAACTAATACATCGTCTAATCGTAAAGCTTGTTAACTTGATGAAATGCTGGAGAAAGAGAAAGCTTCTGGTTTTCAGGGTTGCAAGTTCGCTGGTGGTCAGCTTATGGCCGTTTTGCGGATGGCGCAGGTAATCGTGCACTTTGCAAAAAAAAAGCCCGCCGACCCGCACGCGCATTTTTGTTCCAGATCGCCCAGTTGGCAAGATCACAAGGATAACTTCTAACTCAAGTCAGAAAGTTTAATTATAAGTAACAGGCAGGGAATAATTGTCAGCTGTAGACGGCATTGATCTCGGCGGCAAATTTTTTATAGACGTTGGCCCTTCGGATTTTCATCGTCGCGGTCATTTCGTCGTCGTCGTGGTCGAGTTCTTTGGTCAGGAGTTTGAAGCGGCGGATATTCTCAACTCGGGCAAACTGCTGGTTGGTTTTCTCAACTTCAGCCTTGATCAG
>JAUVDU010000115.1 GCA_030595135.1 Deltaproteobacteria bacterium
GTGAGCGTTATGGCAAGCAAGGCAGATGAGAAAACTTTCCAGAACGACATCATCTCAAACAGAAACGGTCGCCCCCGAAGTCACCCCCGAAGTGACCCTCGAAGTCCAGAGAATGCTTACAGTACTTAATGGCGATATGACTCGATGTGAACTTATGGACGCATTGGGGTTAAAGGATGAAAAGCATTTTTGTGAGAATTATCAACAAACGGGCATCGCGATTGGTCTAATCGAGATGACTATTTCTGAGGTAAATATATGAAAAAAAATGAAATTGAATATCCTTGTGACTGGAAGTTTAAAATTATTGGTCAAGATGAGGAATTGATTCGAAAAGCGGCAACAGGCTTGTTGGGGAGCCGTAGTTACACTATCAATAATTCAAAGGCCAGCTCTGGAGGGAAATATATCTCCTTAAATTTGGTCGTTAATGTAAAAGACGAAGTTGACAGGAATGAAATTTTCAATAGTCTACAAAAGAATTCCGCAATCAAACACATTTTGTAAATTAATTTGTAACTGTTTTTTAACTTCAACCTGAAGGGTATTGGTGAAGATATGATCTATAAAACATTTATCTTTTATTGTTCTCCGGCCGGAACGACGCAACATGTTGCCGAAGTGATTGAACAGGAGTTAACCGGTTTCGGTCGTCAGGTGACTGTTTGCGAGCTTGGTAAAGAGCCGGAGAAGTTGTCTGAGATCATACGGGAAATTGGCGAAACCAAGGAGCGGGTCTGTCTTTTTATCGGTTCTCCGGTATATGCTTCTCATGCTTTGCCCTTGATTATCGATTTTATTGCCGATTTGCCGCTTCGGGAGCAGGCTTTCGCGGTTCCATTTGTAACTTGGGGTGGGGCGACCAGTGGTCTTGCCCTGGCTGAAATGGGCGACGCCTTAAAGGCGCGTGAATATGGCGTGGTCGGGGCGGCCCGGGTAATGGCGGTTCACTCTTTGATGTGGGAGTTGGAGAATCCCGTGGGGAAGGGTCACCCCGATTTAGCCGATGATCGCTTGATTAAAAATCTGGCTGCGGTTATTGATCGCAACCTGCAGCAGCCGGAGCCTTTGCGCTTATCCAGTCAAGAACTTCATTATCAACCGGAAGCGGTCGCAGTAGAGATGCGAAAACTTAACTTGAAAATTGCTCGCGGGCTTTTGCCGCAAAGGCTTGTGAATGAGGATCTTTGTAACGAGTGCGGTGTTTGTGTCGACCGGTGTCCGGTTGGGGCTCTGGCTCTGAAACCATATCCGGTTTATGCCGATCATTGTATTTTATGCTTTAACTGTATGCGCTGGTGCCCGGAAAATGCAATTTCGGCAGATCTTTCCGCAATCCATGAGAGGGTTCTGGAGCGGGCCGAAAACTATCAGGAAGAGCCTCTTTCAGAGATGTTTACCGGCTAAATTGTTACTTTTTTTTAACTATTCCCCAAAAGGATGAGAGAAATGGTTTGTAACTGTTCAGCGTAAGTAAAAAACGCCTAATTTTGATGGATTTCAGTGAATTCTGGGGACATAACCTGATTCTCCGAAGGAAATCAGGATTGTGTCCCCGGAATTCACGGGTTAGCTGAATAGTTACAATGGTTTTTACATTATGAATGTTCTTGATAGTATACTTTAAACCAGCGATATAAAAACAAATGGCTACTATGACCATCTTGACGGTAGGGGCGGCAGTTTTTCGTCTTGACCGGTTTTTGCACCAGCAATATCCCTCTGTATCAACTAACCGTTGGCGTCGTGCCCTGTCTGCCGGAGAGGTCTTGGTGGATGGTTGTCGGGCTGCGAAAGGTGCTTCTCTAAGGGTGGGGCAGACGGTCTCTTTTGCGGAGGATTTGCCCGTTCGGTTGGCGACTGCAACGCTGCAGCCAGAAATTGAATCAGAGTTGGAGATATTATATCAGGACGAAAGTCTGCTCGCCCTAAACAAACCGGCCAATTGTCATACCCACCCTTTGTCAGCCTCTGAAACAGGTACTTTGACAAATCGTCTGATTGCCGCTTTTCCGGAGCTTGCCGGGGTTGGCGGCTTTGGCTCTCTGCAGCCCGGTCTGCTCAATCGCCTTGATTACGCAACCTCCGGGGTTGTGCTTGTGGCTCGGAATAATGCGGTTTGGCGTGATCTCCGGCGGCAGTTTGAGCAGCATCTTATACGCAAAGAGTATATTGCCGAAGTAGAGGGCCGATTTGTGACCGAAACTGTTATTGAAAAAGATTTAACCCACGATCGTGGCGACCGTCGTCGGATGGTGGTAAGCCCGCCGGGCGAACCCTGCCGTGGTTTATATCCGGCTCGAACAGAGGTTTTTCCGCTTCAATTTAGGGAACAGCAAAATTTGACTCAGGTTCGCCTTGTGATGTATAGCGGGGTTATGCATCAGTTGCGGGTTCACTTGGCTGATGTCGGCCATCCTATCTTCGGTGACTCACTTTATGGGGGCAGTTCTGATTCCTTTACTGATTCGGCGGAGAAAGAAAAAGGGTTCGATGTCGTTATATCCGAAACCGGTTTTCACTTGCATTGTTCGCAGATGACTCTTGCCGATGGCCAGATTATTGGGGCTCCGCCGCCGGATTGGTATATAGATTCAGCAGATTAAACCTCCTTTCTTGTAAAAGGTTGCATCATGTCAAAAAATGACGGAGCTGCAACAACTCTACGGCGCCGCCTGCTTAAGGTTATTGCGCCAATTACCCTCTCTATAGTTGTGTTAACCGCGATAACCGTGATTGGCGGGGCTCGCCTTCTGATTTTTCCCATCTATGCGGATACAGTCTCTCTTCTTATTGAAAATCTGGCTATAAATCTAGATCACGCCGATGGCTCGGTGGTGCGGATGGAGAAAATTTTATCCGCTTCGACCGGAGAGAGGAAGTTGTCTTATCTTGTGGGTTCTCCCAAAAGTCTCTCGTTTCAGGACAAATCTATCAAAGCACCAAAGTTGTTGATGAGCGAAGCGGTTGCCGGTTTGGGAGATGAACAGAAAAGTGTGGTGCGAATTTCGGGTTATGGCCCGAGTTTGCGTTTGTTGGGAGTCACTCGTCTCGGTTCCGATCAGTTTTTGGTTGTTGTTGAAGATTGGCGAAGTTTTGGCGGGCTCTATCTTAAAGTTTTCGGCAGCGGTCTGATTTTGGTTCTTTTGGGCGTGGCGGCGGCGGTCACGGGGTGTTTATGGCTCATTTTTGCTCCTATCTGGTCGCGGCTGCGGGGGTTGGAAAATGCTTTACGGAAATATGGTCGTCAGCCGTCTGTGGCGCAAGCTCGGAGCCCTGCCTGATGGTCGGGATCGAATTCGCACCATCTACAGTGTTGGTTACTCTCTGGCCGAAGCCTAGGGACGGTGATCGTAGTTGATTTTAATTTGTCACAACATTGCAACATTTCTTTGATATCTTTGTTACAATTATCGTCTATGTTGATATTTATAGATTAAGTGAGATGCCACATAACAAGTTCTGTTTGTTAGAGATTGAAAAAAGGAGGAGATGGTTATGAAGAGGAAGATTTTTTGTTTTCTGGCTCTGTTGGTTATGGGGTTGGCTGGTTTTGTTCCGGCTCAGGCGGCCCAGCCGTTTAAGGCTCCGGCAGTGTTTGACTTTAGCGGGAGTTCCATGGATCTGGCGATAAGTTTTGATCTCGGGCGTCTTCTCGGTACTCATGATTTGGGTCTCGACCCCAATCCGGCTCCGGTAACCGGGTTTATCGATATCGATACAATATCGACTTTGACCGGAATCTGTCGCGGGCGGATGCGTGATATTTCAGCTTCGACCGAAGCGGGCATATCAAAAATGGGGGTAAGTCTGGATTTTACGGTAACTGTAACATTGAATGCCGACCCTCTGGATGGGATCTTTCTCTGGAAGAAAGATAAGGCTGCCTTTTATCCTGATAATCTGGTGCTGACTTTGAATTTTGGTTCCAAAAGTTGGGATATACCGCTTTCCGGAATCCCTCTGCCAGCTGATTACAGTGATGGTGTTTTGCGTCTTGACATCGATCTTGCCCATAGTGGAGAATATGAAGGGTTTGAGTTTGATGCGGTTATCGGTCTGCATCTTAGAGGTGTCTTGCAGAGTCAGGGGGCTGGTGATGGTAAGTTGACAATCGATCTTGAGCTCGATAAAAATATCTACCAGCCCGGCGACCGTCTCCAGCTTCGGGCCGGTCTCGATAATGGTGGCGGAGAACGACAAGTTGATATTTATGTCGCCTTTTTTGATCATGAAGGCAACTATTTCTTCGCTCCCGATTATACCTCTACGATGACGCCGTTGACTCGTGTGAACCTGGCCGCAGGCCAGTATGCTGCATTAACCAAGATTCTTGATGTCTGTTTGCCGGCCCATTCGCCGCCGATCGCCGCCGCCGGGGCTTGTTCCTTCTGCGCAGTGGTAACTAACGCCGGCGGTAGTGAACCGATTAGCAACCTGGCCTGTGCCGATTTTATTTACGATACTTTACTTCAGCCCGATACTGCTTCTTTTGATGGGGAGTGGCATGGCAGCGGTGGCAGCTCGGTTCCCGGAGGCGAGTGTCCTCCGCTGGCCGCAGTTCATATGACGATTGTTGACAGTCAGATCAGTGGGGTTGCTGATGAGGTGGTCGAAGTTGATGCCGATGGTTACCGTATGACCGGAACCATCAATGTTAGTGGTGAAATAGTTGATGGTATCCTGCTTGAGGAATATATGAACAGTTGGATTCCGGTCGGCAGCTTTACCGGCACCTTTTTCGATACTACCTGTTCGGGAACCTGGATGGATGAGTACGGTTGTTATGGAACCTTTACATTGGAAAAAATGAATCAGGAATAAATAAAAGGAGAAATATGATGAAATATTTAAATATTATGTTTATCTTTGTTGTCGCAATGTTTGTTGTCTCAGTCTCTCCGGTTTTGGCGGATGATCCTTTTGGTGATCTTATCAGCGGAACCAAGATCTACTTCTCTCATGTTGCAACTCAAAATGGTTGGGAGACCGAGATTGCGGTTCTCAACCCGACCTCAGAGGCGGCTTCCGGAACCCTGATCTCTTACAACGATAGTGGTCGTCCGGTTGGGGATGCAATTTCAATAAATCTTCCGGCCCACGGCCGTTACCAGGCCGAAGTTGGCAATGCCTTTGCGAACGCTGAAACTATCGCTTATATTGTTTTAACCTCTGAAGTATTTGGCTTGAAAGGCTATACTAAATTTCATATGGGTGGGATGCGGGCTTCAATTATGGCCTCCGGCCCTCGTACAACCGGTCTTTTTACTAAAATCGACCATGAAGGTTGGACCGGGATCGCTTTTATCAATACGGCTTCAGCCGCAACCGCCAATATCACATTGACGGCTTATGATAATGACGGTAACCCCGTGGCGGAAGAGACTATGCAGGTGGTTTCCGGGGCCAAAGTTGTGGATCCGGTTGAAGATATTTTTATCGATTCGGTCGAAAGTGCAACCTATGTCAGCTACACTTCAGATCACGGTGTCGTCGGTTTTTTTCTCAATGGCTTAGGCGATGGAACCGGTGCTGGAGATGTGCTTGATGGTTCTCAGGCTTTGTAGGTTAAAAGAAAATAGCTTGACGGCTATTTTCTTTTTCTATATAGTTGCATGATTCTTTAAGTATTAAAATATAGATAGATGATTTTTGTGATAAGTGGTGGGGCCGATGGATATTATTGAAAAAGAGGTGGACTCACGGGAAAATGTTGGGACAAATAGTGATCTGGTCTCTCTGCAGGCGGCTTTTTGTACTATCTTTTCATCACCTGTGCGTCTGCGAATAATGGCTATATTGGGGGCTGGTGAACAGTCGGTCGGGGATCTGGCTGATCAACTCAAGGTTTCAATGGCTAATGTCTCACAGCATTTGCGGCTGATGCGTAATCAGGGTGCGGTGGGTTTTCGGCGGGAGGGAAAAACCGTCTACTATCGGGTTGCCAATCCGAAATTTATTGAAGGGATGATGAAGGTGCGTGAAGGTTTATTA
>JAUVDU010000030.1 GCA_030595135.1 Deltaproteobacteria bacterium
AAACTGGTTTTTATCACGGCAGTGGCACAGGGGGTTCCCATGAATTTCGCCAGCATGGGGCCGGTTTGACCGGCCATCATGTCCGTCGACATGATTCCGGTCAGAATCAGGTCATAAGGTATCTTTTTTACTACCGCCGCCAGTCGAGTTGCCGTTACAAAAGAGGAAACATAGTCGTTATTTTCAGTAACTATATGATATCCCTGGTCGGCGCCTAAGCCAAAGGCTCGTCGGATGATCTTTGACCATTCCGGCGGGCCGACCGTGACCACGTCAACGGCCGCCGACCCCAATAATTGAGGGGCAAGTTGCTCTTTTAAGCTAAGCGCCTCTTCCAGAGCATGGAGGTCGAATTGGTTTATCTCACCGTCATCGCCCACCTGTTTAATGCAAACCAGAATCTTCATGCTTTCGGCATACACCGGAGTTCAACGTATGTCAAGAAAAAACGAACGAACGTTCATTTTTTTAAACGTGTCGGGATTGGGGTCATTGCTGGTACAAGGTGCGTCAGCACCCCAGGCTTCGCTGTGAGCGTAGAGAGGAAGCACTCTTGGGGTGTGACCCCGTTTATGAGTGCGAAGCAAAGTTCGCCGCTATTAACTGTAACTTTATGGTGGATCTCAGAATACTTACGGTTTAGCGTCGCCCCGCCCGGCGCAGAGCGCTGGTAGAAAAATCTTTTATCGGTTTTTCGCGATCGAAGATAAAGGTGTTTTTCTCTTCGTTATCGAGGAGGTTGAAAAGGTAACGTCCGGTGCGAAAGTCGTAATGTACCTCGGCCGTAAGCCAGGTACACGGGACATCGTAAAAATTGATCATAAACCCTTCGGCAGAACGCCATAATTGGTCATGCTTGTCATACTTGTCGGTGGCGACAATACTCCAACTATCTTCGTCTATGTAAAATACCCGTTTCTTGTAGAGATGGCGGATGCCGTTCTTGAGGGTGGCTTCCACTACCCAGACCCGATGTAACTCATAGCGCAGGTAGTCGGGGTTAAGGTGTAGTGGCTGGATGATATCTTTATATTTCAGGGTGTCGCTGTGGAGCAGATAACTGTTGTACGGAATGTACATCTCTTTTTTGCCCACCAACTTCCAATCATAGCGCTCGGGGCTGCCGTTGAACAAGTCATAATCATCGACGGTACGAACTCCCTCTGAACCGGTGTCCGGAGTGTCAAAGCAGAGTTGAGGAGCCCGCCGGACACGTCGTTGCCCAGGATTGTAGGCCCAGGACTTGCGGGTTTCGGCACTCTGATTTAAAGTGTCGTGAACCAGTAGAATACGACCGGCGACACGGGGCGGCCCGAGCAGGGAATGTTTGACGAATAAGATGACATTGTCCATCTTCTCTTCAGTCATCCCCGGCAGGCTGTATTGAAAGCGCGTCTCCGTACGTACTTTACCAAGGTTATAACCACCCGAGCGGGTTACCGGAGCGTAGACGCAGGTACGATCAACGTAGTTACCCCGCCAGCGTACAAGGTGATTCCAGATGACTTCCAGGCCATTTTCAGGAATCGGGAAGGGTGTCCCCTCGGCGGCATTAAGCAGACCGTTACCATCTTTGGTTAAAGTTGCTGTCGGGGCAATCTTTTTGGTCGCATCATAGATTCGCTGGGGAGCGGACATTGTCCGGCGGCTGGGGTAGACATTGAGAAAATAGTTTTCATCAGCGGTCAGCAGAGCTTTGTGACCTTCCGTCATTTGGTCAGCATATTCCGCCATATTGGCCTGGTTGATCTTAAATAGCACATCATCGTCGGCAAAAGGATCGGGATGGTGATCGCCGGGCTTATAGTTAGTCGGGGGTTGGGTGATGCCACCATCCCAAGCGGGAATTGTGCCTTCGGCATTTCCCGCCTTCTCACTGCCGAATGGGGTGAGATCACGGCCCAGGCGAGCTGCCTCTTCTGTTGATGCTTTAGCCTGAACCCCGGTGGCACAAAGCATCACGGCCAACAGTAAAATAGTTGCAAAGCTAATGGTTTTGTTCATTTTTTATCGATCTCTTTAATTTTTATTGCGGCAGTAATTTTTCAACTTGCCGATACCTTCAATTTCGACCTCAATCAGATCGTCGTCCTGCATGAAAATCGGCGGCTCGCGAAAGACGCCGACGCCGCTCGGCGTGCCGGTCATGATGAGATCGCCTGGTTCAAGCGTGAAGTGACGGCTTAAAAAACTTACGAGTTCGGCTACCGGAAAGATCATGTTGGCGGTGTTGCTTTCTTGCATGATTTTGCCGTTAAGACGGGAGCGGATCGCAAGTTTTTGCGGGTCTTTGAGCTCGTCGGTGGTTACCAGCCAGGGGCCTAAAGGACAAAAGGTATCGAGCGATTTACCGCGAACAAACTGTTTGTCGCCAAACTGGAGGTCACGGGCACTGACATCGTTGCCACAGGTGTAGCCCAGAACTTTAGAGAGGGCCTCCTCGGGTTGACAGGATGAAGTTTTTTCACCGATTACGACCGCCAGTTCGGCTTCAAAATCGACCTTTTTAGTGATTGTGGCCGACCAGGTGATAGCTTCATCAGGGCCGATGACGGAATTTGGGAACTTGGCGAAGACCAGGGGTTGGGTTGGGGCGTCGCGTTTGCCTTCAGCGGCGTGGTCGGCATAATTTAGGCCGATGGCTATGATTTTACCGGGGCGGTTTACGGGCGCGGCCAGTTTTACTTGGTCTAAGTAGAGGCTCATCCCGGTCGTTGTCAGTGGTTTGCCGGCTTTGAGCCAGGCATGAAAATCACCAGTGAAGGCAAGAGGTAAGAGTTTCTCTCCCTCAACGATTCCCAGCTGAAGTTCTTGGTCTTGAAAAAAATGAGCCAGTTTCATTCTCTTTCTCCTGATTTCTTTGTTTTGATTCCCTTTGTCTTGCCTTTTTTTCAGCTCCATGTCAATAATCTTTTGCTATCAAGTGGCAAGCGTGATACAAAAGCGAATCAAAATTTAAGCAAGACAATAACTATATTTTGCAGGAGTTGAAGGATATGACAGATAAATGCACTCACGATTCGATTCAGCGGGTTGTGGTTTTTCAGGAGCGGGGTAGCGGCGAAAAAAAGATTGCCGGAATTGAACTCTATGCCCCGGGCCGTTTTGAACTTGATGTGATTTCGATTGATGAACCTTTACCCTCTTTGCTCGATGATCCGGAAAATTACCTGCCGACCGAATTGAAGGCCGATCTGGTGCTCGATTTTTTGCGCCATCCCGATTTGGCGGCCGAGCTTTTACGTCGTTGTCAGGAGGCGAAGATCCCTTTAGTGGCGACGACCAAGAAATATCCGGCGAGTCCGCTGGTGGCGACGCCACCGATATGATGTTCTCTGCCCCGGCTGGTCTGGCTGGGTGAGTATGGTGAACGTTACGGTACCCCTGAACTCGAGGTTGAGGTTGAGGATGGTAAGTTGAAGTCAATAAAGGTCTTGCGTGGGGCTCCCTGTGGGGCGACCTGGCGGGCTCTGGAGAAATTGATTGGTATGGAGGCTTCTGAAGTCGCTACCCGTTATGGTCTCGATGTTCAATTTAATTGCAGTGCCGATCCCGCCGGTTGGGATCCGCTCTGGGGCAAAAGTCCGGTGCATCTGGCCGCCGATATGCATTTTAAGGCTCTACAGCGAGCCTTAAAAGATATCGAAGAGAAAAAGTGATGGTAGACGTGGGTGATTACAACGTAAAATTTGCGCCCCTGGCTGAGCGTATGCGGCAAGCCGGGATGCCGCAATTGGCTGTCGAAACTCTAGGGCTCTATTTTTCCCGCTTGTTGGCGGGAGAGAGTGGCGAAATTGCGGAGAGTGAGCTTGAACCGGTAGCCGGACTTCCTGATGCCGAACAACTCGATGATGAGTGTGCCGTGATTGGTCGGCAGGTGCTGTCTGAGACGGTTTTGATTAAATTAAATGGTGGTCTCGGCACCAGTATGGGGTTAGAGCGGGCAAAATCATTGCTGGTCGTTAAAGAGGGTTTGACCTTTCTCGATATTATTGCTCGTCAGGCTTTGGCCGCCAAGGTTCCGCTGCTGCTCATGAACAGTTTTGCCACGCGCAAAGATTCACTGGCTCTGCTTGATAACTATCCGGAGCTTTTGAACTTCGGCCTGCCGCGTGATTTTCTGCAGCATAAAATACCTAAGATTTGCCGGGAAACTCTGTTGCCGGTTACTTATTCTGCGGCGCCCGAATTGGAGTGGTGCCCTCCGGGGCATGGCGATCTCTATCCGGCCTTAGTCACCAGTGGGGTTTTAAAATCCTTAAGAAGCGCTGGCTACCGTTACGCCTTTGTCAGTAATGCTGATAATCTTGGAGCCGTACTCGATCCCGCCATTCTTGGCTATTTTGTTCGGGAGAAATCGCCCTTTATGATGGAAGTTGCCGATCGTACCGCAGCCGACCGCAAAGGTGGTCACCTGGCCCGGCGCCGCCTGGATGGCGGCCTGCTCCTGCGCGAAGCTGCTCAATGTCCGATTATTGAGCGGGACGCCTTTCAGGATACCGAGCGTTATCGTTATTTTAACACCAACTCTTTGTGGCTTGATCTGGTGGCGCTGGAGAAAAAAATGGCCGACTGCAGTAATCTTCTGGAGTTACCTTTGATCTGTAATCGTAAACCGGTCGATCCTCGCAACCCTGAATCGACTCCGGTTTTTCAACTTGAGACCGCCATGGGGGCGGCAATCGGCGTTTTTGCCGGAGCTCAGGCTTTAAGGGTGCCGCGGCGGCGTTTTGCCCCGGTCAAAACCACCGACGATCTCCTGGTGGTGCGCTCCGATGCTTATCTTCTCAAAGAAGATTATACTGTGACTTTGGCATCTGATGCCGGGAGCGGGCCGGTTGTCAGCCTCGATCCTCTCTTCTATCGTCTGGTTGATGATTTTGAACAACATTTTCCGGCGGGAGCGCCCTCTCTTATTGAGTGTAAATCTTTGCAGATCAAAGGTGATATCACCTTTTCGCAAAAGATCTCCATTAAAGGGCGGGTGAAACTTGTAAATGAAGGGTCGCAGCCGTTGACGTTGCCGGCGGGTCTCGCGATCTCCGCAGATGTCGAAAAGGAATTTGTTTAATGGCTGATTCTTCGCTGGTCTACTTTACGGCGCTGGCCAAGATCGCTCAGCTTCTGGCCGGGGAGAGTGATTTTCAGAGTACCATGGAGACAATTTTAGTGCGTCTGGCCCGGTTGACCGGCATGAAGCGAGGCATGATTTCGCTCTATCGCCGCGACCTTGAACAGATTCATGTCGATATTACGTATGGTATTCCTGATACCTCGGAGCCGGTTTTCTATCGTTTAGGCGAAGGCATTACCGGTCGGGTGGTGGCTACGGGGCGGCCGATTGCGATTCCTCGCCTTGATCAGGAACCGCTTTTTCTCGATCGTTCCGGGGCGCGGCGGGAGATTGATCGTTCAACTTTGGCTTTTCTCTGTGTGCCGATTAAATTTGCCGGTCAAACCGTGGGGGCACTTTCAGTCGATCGGGCGGCCAAGGGGGTTGATCTGCCGGGTGAACTCGCCTTTCTTGAGGTCGTGGCTAATCTTTTAGCGCCACGGGTTCATGTTCGCCGGGTACAGGACGAAAATACCCGCTTGCGTGAAGCTATCGGTCGGCATGGGCCGCTGGGAACCGTGGTTGGTAATGCTAATTCGATGCGTCTGGTGGCTGAACAGATCGATCAGGTTGCGCAGACTATGACGACGGTTCTGATCACCGGTGAAACCGGGACCGGAAAAGGTTTGGTTGCCAGTGAGATTCACTATCGCAGTCCGCGGCGTGATCAGCCGATGGTTCGGCTTGATTGTGGGGCGATTCCTGAGAATCTGGTCGAGAGTGAAATTTTTGGCCATCAGAAAGGGGCTTTTACCGGAGCTATCGAAAAGCGTATCGGTAAGTTTGAATTGGCTCAGGGGAGTACTATCTTTCTTGACGAGATTGGTGAACTTCCCCTCGCTTCTCAGGTTAAACTCCTGCGAGTTCTGGAGGAGCGTGAGTTTGAACGGGTCGGCGGCGGCAAAACCATTAAAACCGATGCCCGGGTTATTATCGCAACCAATCGCGATCTGGAAAAAGAGGTTGCCGCCGGTCGCTTTCGTTCCGATCTTTTCTATCGCTTAAGTGTTTTTCCCATCCATTTGCCGCCTTTACGTGAGCGTGGGGCCGATATTATTCTGCTTGCCGATCTCTTTGTTCATAATCTGGGTGAAAAAATGGGTTGTAAAATCTCTCGAATCGACTCCTCGGCCCTTGACCTGCTTATCTCCTATCACTGGCCGGGAAACGTTCGCGAACTCCAAAACGCTCTTGAGCGGGCCATGATTCTGGCCACCGACGGTATTATTCACGGCTATCAGTTGCCGCCTTCACTCCAGGCCGCTGCAGCGGGCGATGAGGGTGATTCGGGAGGGGAGATCGGGGCCACTTTTCAGGCCATGGTCAATGCTTACGAGACCACCTTGATTGTCGAAGCCTTGAAAAAAACTCAAGGTAACCAGACTAAAGCGGCAAAACTTCTGAGAACCACCAAACGGGTGATTCAATACAAGATTGCTAATCATAATATCAACTATAAGAAATACAGTGGTGTTAAGGTGTGATGTATAGTTTTTGTCAAGTTCTTGTTTTTTTCTTGCTTTATTCGTTTCTGGTGGGTCTGGGGATCTTTTTTTACCTTTGGCGCCGTCGTGAGAAAGAGGACACCCTTGTCTTTGCTAGGGATAAAGTTGTTGAGTTTATTGATGATGCCGTGATTGCGCTTGACCGGCAACTGAGAATTGTCGATGTTAATCCGGCGGCCCAAAATCTACTCTCTTCTTCGGGTAAGTCGATGGTCGGGGTTTTAGTGCAGGAATTTTTGCCAGCCTCTTATGATTTTGGCCAACTGCTTGCGGATGCTGAAAATCGTCAGGTGGAGATGGATCTGACCCTTGCCGGTGGGCGACAGGCCATTTTTGATCTGCGTATCTCCAAGCTTCGTAAGCCGAGCCGGGAATGGGTTGGAATTTTGATTGTGGCTCGGGATGTGAGTGAACGGGTGGATATGGTTGATGATCGGGAGCGGATGATTCTTGATCTGGAGGAGGCTAAAACCGAGCTTACCCGGTGGGCGAATTTTGATTTTTTGACGGAAATCTATAGTCGGCGCTATTTTATCGAGGTGGCGGGGAAGGAGTTGGTTCGTTCTTTGCGTTATCGGCGTCCACTTTCCTTGATTATGATGGATGTCGATCATTTTAAAGTGGTTAACGATACCTTTGGTCACGAGGCTGGTGACCGGGTTCTTTTTGCGGTTGCCCGGGCAATCAAGACGGATCTGCGCCAGATTGATATTCCGGCTCGTTTTGGCGGCGAGGAGTTTATTGTTCTTCTGCCTGAATCGAATCGGGAACAGGCTCGGTTAACGGCTGAAAAGATACGCTCAACAATTGCCGAATTGAAATTTGAAGACCTCAATCCCGGTTTCAGGTTGACCATCAGCCTTGGGGTTGCCGGGAAGTCTGCGGATGATGTGAGTAGTTTAAGTGATCTGCTCAGGCTGGCCGATACGGCACTTTATGCCGCAAAAAAGGCGGGGCGTAACTGTGTGCGGTCATGATTGAGGGGTTGGGTTGTTTTTTTGTGTGAAAAACTGATTCATAAATGTGCCGATATGATGCGTGTTGTGCAACAAAAATGTATCTCTGGCTGTAAGTTGTTGAGAATGTAGAATTTTTACGTGTTGAAAAAATTATCTGAGGGCCTTAGGCGTCTCTCTTCAACGCAAAAACGGCACATAAATGTGCCGTTTTTGCGTTGTGATAGGTGATGAAACGACTTCTTTGCCTGTTGTTGTGAACTCTTTATAATCAACAATAGCAACAAATAATCTTTTTTATAAATTTATTTCAAGAACTGGCACGCCCTCTGCTTAAGGTGAGATGTTTAGTAATCTGAAAAAAATCAGGAGCGTGTCATGAAAACTATAGGGATAAATTTTATTAAACATCTGCGGAACCCGTTGATGGTCTTTCGGGTGCTGTTTTTTCTTCTGCTGTCGGCCGGAACCCTTCTCGCCGGCGAGGAAGCTGCAGCGATTGACACCGGTACCACGGCCTGGATGTTAACCTCGACAGCTCTGGTTTTGTTGATGGTTCCGGGGCTGGCAATGTTTTATGGTGGTTTGGTGCGAACCAAAAATGTGTTGGGAACGATGATGCACAGTTTTGCCGCTATGGGAATTATTGGAGTGTTGTGGGTGGTTCTCGGTTATTCAATGTCATTTGGTAAAGGGGTGTTGGGGGGCTGGTGCGGCTGGAATCCTGACTACTTTCTTTTGCGGGGCATTGATGATGTGATTCTGGAATGCGGCGTGCCGGAGTATGTTTTTGCGATGTTTCAAGGGAAATTTGCGATCATCACACCAGCTCTGATTGCCGGTGCTTTCGCCGAACGAGTTAGTTTTCGGGGTTATTGTCTCTATATTGTGCTCTGGAGTATCTTGATCTACAATCCGCTTTGTCATTGGGTCTGGGCCTCGGATGGCTGGATTTTTAATCTTGGAGCCGACGGCGCAATTGATTTTGCCGGGGGTACGGTTGTCCATATCTCAGCCGGGGTCAGCGGTCTGGTCGCCGCTTTCTACTTAGGTTGTCGGCGCGGCTATCCGAGTACGGCGATGCACCCCAATAATTTGGTTATGACTTTAATGGGGGCTGGTCTTTTATGGGTTGGCTGGTTTGGCTTTAATGCCGGCAGTGCGGTCTCCAGTGGTCTGGATACGGCCAGAGCTCTGACCGTAACTCAGGTGGCGGCCGCCGCCGGAGCTACGGCTTGGCTGATCATTGAGGCTGTTCATCTGGGAAAAGCGACCACGTTGGGGCTTGTCAGCGGAATCTTAGCCGGTCTTGTCGTAATCACTCCGGCGGCCGGTGTGGTTAAGCCGGCGGGGGCCATTGTTCTCGGTATGAGCGCATCATTAGTTTGCTATCTTGGTCTTTTTCTCAAAGAGAAAATGGGTTACGATGACAGCCTTGACGCTTTTGGTATTCATGGCGTCGCCGGAATCTTTGGGGCGTTGGCTCTGGTCTTCTTTGTTCGTGAAAGCTGGATGCAGGAAGCGGCAGCCGGGTTTGGTGCAAGCTGGAGTGTTGCCCAGCAGTTGCTGGTACAGTTTCAGGCTGTGGCCGCAACCATTCTTTATAGCGTAGTAGTTAGTGGCATCCTGATTGTCGTGGTCGAGAAAACCGTGGGTTTCCGTTTGTCGGAAAATGCTGAAAAGTCGGGAATGGATCATACCCTGCATGGCGAACACGGATATGGCCTAATAAATCTAAATTAATAAGTGGGGGATGACATGCAACTTGTGACGGCGATAATCCAGCCGGATAAGCTGGATGAAGTAAGGGAAGAGTTGGTTGTGGCCGGCATCACCCGGATTACGACCAGCCGGGTGACCGGACATGGTCAACATCAAGATCAACACGACAGTGAACGTCTCTATCGGGGACAGAAAGTGATGCCTAATTTGTTGCCTAAGGTGAGGATTGACATCGCTTGTAACGACGAGTTTGTTGATGTCGCGATAGAAGCAATTTTACGTTCGGCCAAACACGGCGATGGCCGGATCGGTGACGGTAAGATTTTTGTCACCGAATTGAAGCGTTGTATTCGGATCCGGACGGACGAGAGTGGTAGCCAGGCGATTTAACTGCAATAGTGTATTGTTGATAAAATAGAACTTTTAACGTAAACCAAGGAGATAGCTCTTTTCATGAATAAAACTCACTCATTTCTAAAATTATTTGCGGTCTTGGCAGCTTTTTTTTTGTTTACCGGGATTGCCGGAGCCACTGAGTTAGATCAGATTGTCGATGTCCAAAAATACAATCGTGCCATACATATAATGGCAATGCTTTTAGCCGGTTTTGGCTTTCTTATGGTATTTGTAAAAAAATATGGGCGGTCGGCCGCAACCGCAACCTATCTTTTGGTCAGTGTTGCGATTCCTCTCTATATTTTAAAGGATAGTTTTGGCGTCCTGGGTGGTTCAGGCTCAGAAATTGACAGTCTTATTCTTGCTGAGTTTGCTGCGGCAAGCCTGCTTATCTGTGCCGGTGCCCCTCTCGGCAGGTTGAAAATGGGTCAGTATATTTTTCTCGGTTTACTATTTATACCCTGCTATGCGTTTAACGAATGGCTTCTCCTTGATAACGGTTTTGGGTTAATACCTTCCGGTGCATTTATCGATACTGGAGGGTCGATTGTTATCCATGCTTTCGGTGCCCTCTTTGGGCTTGGCGTGATAATGACGATGACGACCAAAGAAGAGATCGATTTGCCGGTTGAAGCAGATTTTACCAGCGACCG
>JAUVDU010000121.1 GCA_030595135.1 Deltaproteobacteria bacterium
CAAGAATCGTAATGGTATCGCAAAAACGACGCGCCTGGTTGAGATCATGAACTGAGGTCAGAATGGTTTTACCCTGTTTTTTAAGCTCCAGCAACAACTCCATTATGGCCAGCGAATTACCGATATCGAGACTCGCCGTGGGCTCATCCAGCAGAATCAGGGCGGCTTCAGTCGCCAGAGCCCGGGCGATCAAGACCAATTGCGCTTCTCCACCGGAGAGTTCGGTTACCGAACGTTCCCGCAGATGGGTGGTATTGGTCTCCTGCAAAGCCCGTTCAACCACCTCCAGATCATGATTATTCAAAGCCTGAAATCGTTTGAGATGGGGATAGCGCCCCATCAGGACAAGATCATAAACGCTGATCGGAAAGTTGACCTTAGGATTCTGCGGTACCAGACTAACCAGAGAACTTAAACCGCGCCGGGCCATGGTTTTACAATCTCGGCCCAAAAGCTTCACCTCGCCCGCTTGAGGACGATAGATACGACAGATATTTTTCAGCAGGGTCGTTTTACCGGAACCGTTAGGACCGACCAGGCCATGGATCCGGGCGGCCCCGTAATTTACAGTTATGTCCTGCAAAATCTGCCGGCCGCCAAAAGAGAAAGAGAGATGTTTAATTTCCAACATGGTTTAAAATGAACTCGTTCTATTTCGGGGATACCTTCTTTATCTCAAATAACATTTCAAAGATTAGAACAATTTACTTGAGATAAGAGAGGTGTCCCCGGAATAGAACATTATAATAAGCGAGCGGTAAAATAAATTTGGCGCTCACCACCAGAGCCAGCCCCAGTAAGACAGCTCCCATGATCGGAATAGAGTTAAGCCGACTGGGAAATAAAGAGGTCAACAACAGAGCTCCCCAGAGAAAAAACTGACCGAGCAGAAGCTGCACATTCTGGGACAGAGCATAGATCACCCAAAAATTGGCTGATAAATCAGCACACTTCCCATTCCGCAACGAGATCTCGATAATTTTGAACCAGGTTCGCCCCTCGAGAATCTGGGCCGAACCATCACAAATATGGTGGAGAAGATAGAGTGCGACCAGAAGGTAGCTAGCCCACGAAAGATCGCTAAAGAGCCACTTAAAGACCGGCGGAAAACAGCAGAAAAGAAGAAGTCCGCCTAAGGCCTGCCCACATCCGACTCCGACCTGAGCCTTGATAAGACGTGGGATCTGGCCCAGCGAAGAGAGTGAAGATTCAAGATGATCGATAAAACCGGAGGTATAGTTACTGCTGATCACCGAAATTCCGGGATAGGCGAATTTGACGGCAACCCCAAGCATCGCCGCCACTTTAAGTTCATCTTCAGCCATCGTAAACATAGTGTAGAGGACAACCCCCTCCATTATATTCTTACCGATGGTATAGAGGATGTTGCCGAGTTCGCCAAAACGATAGAGCGGCACCTGGAGCAGAGCCTGAAAATAGAGCCTTATTTTTCCGGCCAACTTCGGCACTTGGTAATTTTGAAGCGACTTTCTAGAGCTGTCACCCATTTAATAACTGACTCCTGAAAGTCTGTCATAAAAAAACAAGAAAATTTTACTCTCCCGCCCGTTCGCATTGCTCACTCAAGACGCCAAGACGCCAAGAAAAACCATGAAATAACTTGATTGTTTGAACTCTTTGCGTCTTGGCGTCTTTGCGGGAGGCATTTGGCTAATGCGGGCAAATTCCGCATTAGCCAATCAAGTAAAGATCAGAAACTATCCAAAGTTCCATTGGCTTGTAAATATTTAACTACGGCACCGGTTTTGGCCAGATTTCCCGGTTTGGCGGCCAAGCGTTTGTCAAGATCAGCTTGGGAAGAGACAAAACCCGGAGATTTTTTGTAGAGCACCGGCTGCACAAACCATTGACCCGGCAAAGCATCCTTCATGACCTTGACCAAGGTTTGCTGATAACCCATTTTCTCAAGGCGGGTAATCCAGATCCGGTTTTCAGCTCGATCCAACATCGGCAGATCGTTAGAACTGTCGCCGGCAATCAGGAAAGGCCGCTCAACCGTGATATATTTCATGATATTGGCAACTTTGCCGAAGTATCCATTCATAGGATGACAGATTTGTGGAGTCAGGTGAAAATGGGCCAGCTCAGCAACATCAAGCTGAGCATATTTTTCATTCTCTCTGACCAGATAAGGATCTTTACACAGTTTACCACTGCGATCATCAATCATCAAACAGCTGATACCAATAACATTTTGCGCCGGAATCGCCAGATCCTTACCATGCAAAGCCTGAATTCTGGGGTTAAGTTTATTAAGCACCATCCATCTGACGGTATGCACATTACTAGCCGATGAGACATAAACCTGGTAACCGTTTTTCAAGAGCACACCATAGAGATCAACCATTTCAGGATAGAAAAAAGGCATCCGGTAGCCGTTGATCTTAGTCTCTTTAAGATCGACACTTTTGCTGTCACTCTCACTGACTCCATCAGCAAAAGCCTTCTCAGTATACGGGAGCCAATCAGCCGGACTCATCGGTGCCATGATCTGCACCACCCAACCGTAACCATTCTCATAAGGAGTGGTTTCTAAGTCATGATGTTTGGTCGCTGAAAGAAAATCTTCATAATAGGCCGGCAGATTCTTGGCCGTATCGACAGTAATTTTTTTGCCGTCCAGCATAAAAGAGGCGGGATCAATACATTTGTTATGTTTCTCAAGGGTCAGCACGCCGGCCTCATTCATAGCAGCCATGGTGGCTTCACCGATATCACGGCAAATAGTTGTGTTATCAAAATCAAAGACACAAATCTTCCCCTGCCCGGCATTAGCAGCGATCAATTTTTCGAGCCGCGTTTTGACTTCCGGATTCCAGTTTCCCGACAAAGAGACCTGCTGCGCCAACGCCGCAACCGAAAACAGGCCAACAACCAGCCCAACAACCAGAGCCATAACCAGATTACTGCGCAACCACTTGCCACACTTCATATCATTACCTCCCATTTGAACTAAATCAGGGCGCTGCCCAAAAACCATTTCCGGGAAAGTTTTCCCCAACCTTGATCGACATAACGTAATTCAACATAACAACTAATACGCATCCGGTCAACAACGGATCGAGTTTTCCCCGTAATTATATTTCCCGTCAATTCAGACTCGAACCAAAAACCATTTTTCTATACACTTTTTCTTTCGTAACTACTCAGCAAACCCGGATAATCAGGGTACACAATCCCTATTTCCTGCGGAGAATCGGGTTATGTCCCCAGATTATCCTAAAATTAATCTCAAATAAGATGCAAAACACCCTGTCGCTGAGCAGTTACTTCTTTACTTTATTCAGTTAGCGGATATAATACTTAGAAGGCTGCACGAAAAATCAGCTACCGGAGGAGATTAATGATGAAAAAACATCTCACTGTAATTGCCCGAGATCAGTGTATCGGCTGCCTCTCCTGCATGTTCGCCTGTTCGCGCACCTGGCACGAAGCCTTAACTACCAGTAAAGCGGCTCTTAAGGTACGTTCCTACACCGGTTCTGAAGGGAACTTTTCGATCCGAATCTGTAAAGCCTGCCTGGAACCGGAATGCGTTGCCGCCTGCCCGACCGGAGCTTTGAGCCAGAAAGAGAATGGCGCGTTACAACTTGAAGCAAAAGAGTGTGTCTCCTGTAAAATCTGCGTCGAGAGCTGTCTCATCGGCGGTCTGGCCTGGGATGAAGAGTTTTCAAGACCCCTACCCTGCTTCCAATGCGGTGCCTGCGTCCGCTACTGTCCCAACCAGGTTATTGCTATGACCAGAGAGGAGACCGATAATGTGGACTAAAATTCTTGAGATTGACCTCACCCATAAAAATTTTCGCATCCTTGAGGAAGAAGAACTCTTTCATCAAGCCATGGGCGGCACGGCGCTGGCTACCCACCTGCTCGAACGCTACGCTGATCCCGCCGGCGATCCTCTGGGACCCGACAACCCGGTAATCCTGGCGATTGGCCCCTTCAGCAACATTCTACCCATCGCCACCAAAACCACAGCCCTTTTTAAATCGCCCCATACCGGCGAGCTCGGTGAAACCCACGCCGGCGGACGTTTGGCCATGGCCATCTACAATGCCGGCTTCGGCGCTCTGGTTATCAGAGGAGCATCCAGCGATCCGGTGGTTTTAGATATCGATGAAAATCAGGTGATTTTTCGCTCGGCCCGCGCCCTTTGGGGCCAATCCGCCTCAGCCACCGAACGTATCTTACGCGCCCGAGATTGGGCCCAACCCGGCAAAAAAAGTATTCTCAGGATCGGTCCGGCGGGTGAGCGTCTCTCCACCTATGCCTGCGCCACAGTCGACACCCAACGCCACTTCGGTCGTCTCGGCCTCGGCGCTGTCCTCGGCTCAAAAAAGTTAAAAGCCCTGGTTATCGGCGGCAATAGATATCAGAAAATTACTGACAAGAAGAGATTTAAAGGACTCTATGACGGTATCTATGAAGCTGTGGTCTCATCCGGCGTCATGCGCAAGTACCACGACCTCGGAACCGCCGGCAACATCCTCAAGCTTAACCAGAACTTAGGCCTGCCGACCCGCAATTTCAATCAGCCCTGGTTCGAAGGAGCTGATAAAATCTCCGGTGAGGTCTTCGGTGACCGTTACCTCTCCCGGCAAATAGCCTGCGCCCACTGCCAGTGCGGCTGTATCCATTTAGCTACACTGCGAGAGCAATTTCATGAAGAGCACGGTTTTAAAACCTTTCAGGTCTCTTATGATTTTGAACTTATCTACGCCCTTGGCAGTAACCTCTCAATCGATTCCCCGGATGACATCCTGCGCCTACTCCACAAGGTGGAAAAAGAGGGCTGGGACGCAATGTCACTCGGAGTAACCCTGGCCTGGGCCACCGAAGCCTTTCTCGGCGGCCTGATCGACACAACCCAAACCAACGGCATCATCCTCCATTTCGGTGATGCCGATACCTATCTTAAAGTTCTCGACCAGATGGCCCGACAAACTACCGATTTCTATCGTGATCTCGAAAAAGGGGCAGCTTTTTGCGCCGCCCGCTATGGCGGCCGCGATTTTGCCATAACCTTTGGCGGCAACGAAGGAGCCGGCTACATGACCGGCGAAAATACCTTCACCGACTGGCTCATGGGACCGCGCCATTCCCATCTTGACGGAGCTGGTTACGCCATTGATCTGGAGTGTCTGACAACCGATTTAAGCCTTGAAGAACAGGTCAAAAAACTGGTTGCTGAAACCCGTTTCAGAATGCTCTTAAACTCTCTGGTCATCTGCCTTTTCGCCCGCAGCGTCTATCAGGAAGAGGTGATTTTAGAGGGACTCAATTTGCTCTGGCGACCCTGTTCCAGCGCCGATCTTGAAATTTTTAACCAAGAAACCCTGCAACGTAAATACACTTTCAAGATGAAATGCGGCTGGCAACCAAACCTTATTGAGGTGCCGGAAAAACTCAGTCGCGTAATTACCAGCACCGGCAAGGTGGATCCGGAATCGATCAAAAAACGGGCCGCCCTGTACTGGCGCGAAGTGGGCCTTTAAATTATATTAGCCAAAAACCTTCTCTGCCCCACTATAGATCTCTTCCACCTTCAATGCTGCGGCGGCATGACCAGGGTGCTTTTCTGGATTCCAGGTCTTCATATCTTCAAAGACTTCACCGTCTCTGTGATATTCAATAGTACCTTTGGCCTGAAATGCCTTACCATCCTTAGTGATAAAAAGAACTGAACCCGTGCTCCCGGAAAAAATATTCTTTTTGGTTTTATCAAAATAGTTATCAGCAATAACAATCAGATCTTCGCCGTATCTGGCTGTACAGGTGATATATACTGAATTGGGGATACCATCTTTATCAACTGTTGTAAAAATGGTTCTTTCTTCACGGTTTATCCATGCTTCATTGACTATTTC